>CACKCT010000018.1:0-22721 GCA_902598645.1 Rhodospirillaceae bacterium
TTAGACCCAAATAATTCCCTTATATATACGAACATGGGTCGAGCACTAATGCGTCGAAGACGCGATGAGGAGGCACTTGAAGCATTTCAAAGATCAATGGAAATAGATGTTTCTGCAACTGATGCTTATTATCTATTTGCCGCGACCCTTAGGCAGATGGAAAAGCTTGAGGAGTCTGAAAATTTTATTCGGGCTGCATTAAAATCATTTCCTGATGAACCACTCTTGTTATGTGAGCTTGCGAATAATCTTCAATGTCAATTTGAATTTGAGGAATCAGAAAAATACGTTCGAAAAGTCCTTAAAATGAATCCTAATCATGGCCCCGCGTTGGTCACACTAGCAATAGTATTGGTCCACACTGGAGAAAAAGCGGAGGTCCTTGAAATATATAGAAAAGCAATTGAATTAATGCCTAATAATCCGACCGTAACTTACAATTATGCCTTAACCTTATTTTGCTATGGTCATTTGGAGGAAGCTTGGAAAAACTATTTCTCTCGTTGGGAAACTGAGAGTTTTAGCTCGCCTGTCCGCTCATTTCCTCAAGCTCAGTGGGATGGGTCATCTTTGAAAGACAAAAAAATAGTAATTTATGGCGAGCAGGGTTTAGGTGATGAGATACGTCACGCAAGTATGATACCAGATATGTTAGAATTGGGTGCAGAGGTCCATATAGAGTGTGAACCCAGACTAGTTGATCTTTTCCAACGTTCTTTTGCAGACGCCAAGGTGTTTCCCTGTCCATATACAGAAGCAGAAACCGGTGAAGTGGATTTTGACTATCAGTCTGCTATCCTCGATCTTGGTGGCTTCTTAAGACCAACAATTGATAGTTTTCCTAGTGAACCAAACCACTCATTCTTAAAACCAAATCCATTGCGAACTGTATTTTGGGGGGAGAGGTTGAGAGCACTTGGAACTTGCCCCAAAGTTGGAATGATTTGGCAAAGCACAAAGGCTGTTGGTGGACGTGGCCGTTGGGGTGCTACTGTAGAGGAATTGGCGCCAATTCTTTCAATTAAAGGAATAGACTTTATTAACCTTATGTATGTTGAATGCAAAGAAGATCGAGCAAAAATGCAAAAACTTTATGGGGTAAATTTACACACATGGGATGATATAGATCTGAGAAATGATCAAGATGACCTTTGCGCCCTGATCTCAAATTTAGATCTAGTGGTTTCTCATACGTCTTCAGTTGCTTACACAGCAGCTGGCCTTGGGGTGCCAACATTTAATTTTATGCCTATCAAAGAATACTTTGACTTATTAGGTGACCCTGAGGCACCGGGCTGGGCACCGTCATTGCGTTATTTTCGCAAGAGAATAGATGAAGATTGGGGCGCAATCATGAGTGACATAGCAATTGAAATTAGGGCTAAGTTTAACCTTTAAACATGTCCTACCAGCAAGTTCTTCCTCCATCAATGGACATAATACTTCCTGTCATGTAGGAAGACGCATCTGAAACCATGAAGGCGATGGCTGCTTTGTATTCATCTGCACTTGCCATGCGTCCCATTGGAATTAGATCGGTTAACTTTTTTACAAAATCTTTTTCTTGTTCTGTGTAAACGCCACCAGGCGCAATCGCATTTGCACGAACCCCTTGGTCAGCCCAGTATGTTGCTAGGTAGCGGGTCAATCCGATTAGGCCACTTTTGACAACCGAATAAGTGACAGGTTTTACTGGTTGGTTCTTGTCATTTAATCCTGGTTTTTTATAGAGTCTTTGATCAGGAGCTATAAGTGCTAAATCAGAACAGACATTTAGAATGACCCCCTTGCCTGCCTGTGACATGGCTACTCCATAAGTGCGTGAGCATAAAAAAGCTCCCGTGAGACCAACAGCGAGATCTTTGTTCCAGAAATCAAGTGGAAGTTCTTCTAGTTGCAAGCATCCTTTATCAGTAATATCCTCTATACTGGGATTGTTGGCAGCATTATTAATTAATATATCAATATGCCCAAATTGATTTAATATTTCTTTACAAGATGATTTAACTTGATCTGGATTGGTGATGTCCACACAAAGACTTGAACAGCGCTGTCCATATTTTTTTCTTAATGTTTGTGCTGCATAGTCTACTTTATCCGAATCAATATCTAATAAGATTGGAATTCCACCGCATTCAAGAATAGCTTCCGCGTGTTTTTGGCCAAGCAATCCTCCACCACCTGTTATGATAGCAACCTGGTCATTAAGTCTAAATGAAGCCAAAACTGATCCTGAAATATTTTCTTTTTCTGTCAAGATATTCTCCTAGCGGGTTTGAGCTCCATCAACACATAGTAACGCACCAGAAATAAACCGCGCTCGTGCTGAGGTCAGAAAGATAACTGCATCAGCAATTTCCCTTGGTTCCGCTAGTCGTCTCAAGGGAACCTCGCTTTGTAAATATTTTTTTAAATGGTTTGGATTTTTTCTCATTTGTGTTTCCCAGTGCCCGCCAGGTACTAAGACATTACCCGGGGCAACTGTATTTACCCTAATGCCCTCAGGCCCAAGTTGCCGCGCTAGATTTTTTGCAGCTTGTTGCAGGCCAGCTTTAGCCGAACTATAGGGAATTGGGGCAGCAATGGCTTCCACCCCAGCGATTGATGAGATAAAGGTAATGCTTGGGTTGTCCCGGCCTTTAAGATGAGGGATAGCACTTGTAGCAAGGCTCATGGAACCAATCAGGTTAAAGTCCATGACCGATTGCCACTCATCAGTTGATATATTCCACCCAGATGAACCTGAACCTGAGCCTATGTTCGCTATCACTCCATCTAAACCGTTAAAACTATCAATTAATTGTTTAATAGCCTTGTTGATAATTTTTTTCTGGTTTAGATCACCGCAAAAAACAACAACGTTCTTTTCACTATATTTTTCTGATAAATTTTTATAAGCATTTTCTAATTTTCTTTCGTCACGTCCAGAGATTTGTACCCTTGCCCCTTCTTGTAGCAATATTTCAGCTACTGCGAACCCAATACCTGAGCTGGAGCCGGAAACAAGCAGACTCTTATTTTTTAAACCCAGCTCCATGAAGCCTCCTTCACCATTTTGTTTGATTTGACAGTTGTTGCTCAACGAATTTTCTATTTTGGATTGCTAGCTCTATTTCATCCCCATCTTTACCACGTGCAACTTGCAAGACAAAGTGACGTTTAAAACCTGCTCTGCATATCAATTTAAAACAAGTAGGAAAGTCTGCATTCCCAACTCCGAGTGGGACTGAATTGCCACCAAGTATGCGGTCTTTTACGTGAACGCTACCAAGAAAGGGCGTAAGCAATTTAAGTTCTTCCGTTGGGTCATAACCTAGGGCAGCGCTGTTGCCAATATCAAAATTAGCTTTAATTGATCGATGGTTAATTGACTTTAAAATGCTACTAAATATGGTTGGATGTAAGTCTGTTTCCAAATGCAACTCTATATTTCTCACAGCTGCCCTTGGCCCCAATGATTGCATGAGTGAGACGAGGCTATGTTGATGGGCTACTGTGTTTAGTGATGAAAGGTCAACAAAAGGAAGAACTATGTAAATTACTGATAATTTAGCCGCTTGGTCTATAAGCCAGTTTAGATGGTTCACAGCTTCGCTTCGTACGTTGCCATCAGAATCAATGAGCAGTTCTTCCATGTAATAATCAGCACATATGGAGCGAATACCGACACCACTTTTATTAGTTAAATTGTGAAGACTTTTAATTCCAACATTGCTACTGAGAGGATTTAGGTGTTGATTGGGCTTCTCAAATATCCACTCTATGCAAGAGATGTTTGCTTTTTTAGCGTTTGCAAATTCATTACGCCACAGCATGGCTGGAAATGCCTGAATGCGTCCATTAATGGGAGGAAGAAGCCTGCCCTGCATGATGGCAATGTCATTCATTTAATTAGTTCCACTAATTCAACAAAGGTACCATCCGGATCCTGACAAAATGCTACTTTTACGTAGCCATCAGGGGAAATGCTGGGCGGATCATTAAAAGAAACCCCTGCTTTTTTAAGGCGGGTGTATAGTGCATCCAGGTTATTAACATTTAAAGCGAGGTGTGTTGGTCCAATTGCATTTAAGGGCGTCGAGTTTGTTGAGGCTGGATTTTCAAAGCATACCAACTCTAGTGATGTTGTGCTGTTTTCACCAACTAGTTTGGTGGTTTGAATTTTAACATTTTGCATATTGAGAAGGCTATCTATGAAAGGTCCAGTTTCTTCTCTAATAGGAACTTTTTCAAGACCGATAAGATCAGTATAAAAATGTATGGATTTATCCATATCACTCACAACAATACCCATATGACGTATGCTTGTCATTTAGTGCACTCTTGTAAAATTTCATCAAGGACATCCAGTCCCTCGCCGAGAGCATCTTCCGGAATAGTTAATGGGGGGCCAATCTTAATGGACTCTCTTCCTGTGTGTACCAATAAAACACCTTTTCGCATGGCTTCCTCACAAATTTGACTAGCAAAAAAACTTGCACCATTTTCTGTGTTTGTGTCATTGAAAATTAATGAACCAAGCATGCCGACCCCCAGAACGTGTGAAATATACTCCGGATACCTTTTTTGCATATCACTTAGTCGTTTGTGTAGGATTGCCCCTTTTTTCATAGACTTTTCAACAAGCCCAAGACGCTCAATTTCCTCTAAATTGGCAAGGCCGGCGGCGCAGGACAATGGGTTCGCTGAATGGGTACTGCTCATGGAGCCAATTTCTGGTAAATCCATTACATCCGCCCTGCCAAGAACGGCGGCAAGAGGGAGGGATGAACTTATCCCTTTGCCGCAACATATGATATCTGGTTTTACATTATAATGCTGGTATGCAAAAAGAGGACCTGTGCGGGCGAAGCCAGATTGAATTTCATCGAATGAGACTAAGAAGTTATTTTCTTTTGCAAATGCTACCCAAGCTTGTACATATCGAACAGGGAAAAAGGCTGCAGCCCAGCCGATATAAGACTCAAATATTATTCCACCTATGTCCTTTTTCAGGTTTATCCCTTGGGATTTTAAAATTTCAATGTCTCTCTCAAATCTAACATTGCCGTCTTCAGTTTTTGGATTTCCATCCTTGTCCCAAGGATAAGGAAAGGGAAGGCGGAAAATATTGGGATCGTCGTAGCCCATCCATTTTCTTTGAGCATGGCTTGAACTAATTTGCGCAGCTCCCATGGTACGTCCATGGTAACTGCCATCAAAAGCGATAATGCCAGGTCGTCTTTTGTTTTTTTTATGCGCGTGTAGACGCATTAATTTTATTGCAGTTTCTGTAGCTTCCGTCCCTGCAGAAACAAGATAGGCTTTTTCTATTTCCTCAGGTGTATTCTCAATTAGTTTCTGCAAGAAGTCAGCCCTGACTTCAGAGACATACGTGTATGTATGCAATAAATCTTTATCTATGATTTTCTTTAATGACTGAATAATAATATTGTTGGCGTGCCCAGCATTAGCAACAAAAATAGTAGATGTAAAATCTATCCAGCAGTTGCCCCATTTGTCAAATACCTGAAAGTCTTTTGCCCTGTCCCAAACAATTGGCAGTTGGCCATGCATTGAGCGTGACTCAACGTGATCTAGTCTTTCAAAGATCTCAACTGATTGGGGAACTGGAAGTGGTGTCTTAATGCACCTGTAACTCGTTTTCACAAGCGGAACACTAACAGGACATTGTGAAAAATTAAAAGTGACCATGATTTATTTTTGACCCAAAATTTTATTGGCATAATTAAGTGTCTTGATGAGTGATTGTGGATGGTGGTCTGCATAATAATCCAAATAATTAAAATCTTCAGGTGTATCTATTTCTATAGAAAATGGGGTTATGAAACCCAAAATTTTCGGTCCATACAAACTTCCTTCTTTTAGTAAAGTATTGCGTCGCACAAGCTCAACGTAGCCATTTGGGTGATATGCCTTAGGAAATAATTGGCGAGGTAAGTTGAAATATTCTGGTCTTGGATCATCAGGGAAGAATCCAGTTAAATAGCCGTCCTCAATAGCCATCATTTTTTGAGGAGGTTCGGGTAACTCGTGTACAGAGCGCAGACCAGTAGCATCTGGTGTATTTTTTAGTAAATTGATAGCCTGCTCAACTAAATGGATTTCGCGAATGGGAGTTGTGGGTAGCAACATGACCATAATGTCTGGTTTATAATTTTCAAGTAACTCCAATTGTTTAAAAGCATGTGCAATGTAATCTATTGCAGGAGATTCATCACCAGAGAGCTCAGACGGCCGTATAAAAGGAACTTCTGCTCCATATGCTTTTGCAATTTTGGCTATTTCATCATTGTCTGTTGATACAACAATGCGATCAATTTCATTGCAAGATAAGGCTGTAATGATAGAGAAAGCAATTATTGGATGGCCGCATAAGGGGCGAATGTTTTTTTTTGGCACTCCTTTTGAGCCACCACGAGCTGGAATGATTGCACAAATATTCATAGTCAGCTTACATCTTTGCTTGGCATAGGCTTATGGGCAATAGCTAGCAGCATCACTTCGTTTGAAAAGCGAATAAATTTATTTAAACTTTCTGGCCATGGAGCATTCATGTGAGGGCGAAAAGGAAGAGAAAGCTTTCTGAGTAAATAGACTAATGGTTTTAGGAAAGGGTACTTCCAAACAATTGGGAGTTGAATGAAGTGTTTGACCTGAATGCTATCAAAGCCAACAAGAGCCATGGCGTCCTTAAGAGAGACAGCTGTAAAAGGTGTGACGTGAGTATGGTCACAATAGAACGGCCCCCAATGAGTGTGGGTCCAGCTTGGTGTCATAATTATCGCTACACCTCCGGGTGCCAGAGCATCAAAAGCTTTTTGCAGTAAAATCGTTGGTGTGTGCATATGCTCAATTACAGACTTGGAAAACACAACATCAAAACTGGTTTTTTCAAAGGGCATTGGTTGATTGTTTAGATTAGCAATACGGACGTCAAAATCTGGAGATAAGGAAGGTGCACTAGGCGAAATATCTGTTCCAGCAACTGTAAATCCAATTTTATCAAAGGCGGATAAGAATTCACCTCGGCCACATCCAATGTCAAGGAGACGACCCTTTTCCCCAAGATGGTTTTTAGAGATCCAATTTGCTAATTTTTGAGGGTAGGTACCAAAGGGAGTGCGTTCTTTGTCGTACGTCACATCAAGGTATGTGCTTTTTTCCATTATAGACCTATGATCTGGCTCTCGGGAGGGACAAACAGTTGCGTTCCAATTCCAAGTTTCAGAATTGTAGGCTTTATCATCAATGTAAATGTGGGCTGTTGGTTTATTCAGATAAAGTTTGTGATAATGAACGCCCCATTCTGACATTTGTTTTTCTGTAAGCTCTCGCCAATCAATTCCAGTTGTTGCACCACGTGCAGTAAGTAAAAGTATCTGATTGCCATCTTCATACAATTTGTTGACGACAGCAATGCGGTCATTAAATGGTTGCGCTTCTGCGTATGCACCCTCTGTGTTGTTACACAGTGTACCATCAATATCAAAGCAATACGTTTTTTTATCTTTCAATGCTAATCCCAGTAACGTAATTTTTTAGCTGCAATTAGTTCCCCATCGGTTATTTGCTTTTCCTTAACACCCATGGCAATTGGTATTTTGCGGACCTGAGCGACTAACTGCCTGAGTCCTGGGCCTTCGAGAGATGCCGCTTGATCAGATCCATACATAGCTCTTTCAAGAGTTATGTGGCGCTCAATTGCGGTAGCGCCAATAGTGGCTGCAATTAGTGAAGGAGAGACGGATGCCTCATGACCACTGTAGCCAACTGGGCATTTAAAACGTTCTCTCAAATCAATTATACCAAGTAAATTGAGGCGTTCCTCTGGAACAGGGTACTCTGATACTGTATGCATCAGGGTGAAAGGGCAGTTGTATTTACGAAACTTATCCACTACAAATTTAATGTCACTATATGTACACATTCCGACAGAGATAAACGTGGGCTTTCCCTCTTTCGCTACCGTTTCTATGAATTCCTTGTGGGTGGTCATAGCTGAGGCGATTTTATTATATTTGCAATTGTAGTTTCTCAGAAACTCTTGTGAAGGTAGGTCCCAAGCCGAGGCAAACCACTCAATTCCTTTTTCATTACAATAACGATCAATTTCATTGTACTCAGTAGTTCCAAATTCTAGGCCTTCTTTTTGTGCCCTTAGTGTTGTACCCCATGGGCTTTCTCGTGGGGAGTTTAATAGTTTTGGTGTGTAGACAATTTCAACTGTTCGCTTTTGGAATTTGACGGCATCGCAACCTGCACTTTTAGCCATATCAATAAGCTTTTTTGCGATCTCAATATCACCGTTGTGATTTATACCTATTTCTCCAATTATAAAAACATGCTTTGGGATAGGCAAACTACTTGAATTGATAAAATCTTCCATTCTTTAAACCTTGTTGGTTTTTTTTGGTTAGTTGGGCTCTGGGTTGGGCAATGATTATGCTGGTTTTTTTTAAAATACTATTTAGAAGGGTTATGAAATTATCTTTGGAAAATACCATTGGGGTGAAATTTTTTCTATCGGCCTAGGCTACTTTAATCGCTTCGGCGACCTTCCATCTAAAATCATTTTTGGGTGGGGCCCAGTTAGTGGATTTCAGGGATGCTTTAATGTAGTTATCTGGTATTGCTTTCTTTCCGTTAACGTAGTCGGAGAATGTGCGATGTAGTTCAATGATTCTCTCTGGAGAAATCATTGGGTTATGAATGGTAGAATGATCTCGGAATGAAATTTCAGTTGCCATGCCTCTAAACCCCGGATCTGTTCGCAATTCAATAAAACCTAACTGCGCAGCTACTGTATGAATCCCAGTTCCAATATACGGAGCAACAATAGAAACATCGTAGCTGTCGGGATTAATTTTCTGGATTAAGCGTACTGTGTCAAAAATATCTTCTTCAGATTCTCCAGGGTACCCCATCATGACATTTGCTGTGCTCCGGATACCTGCCTCTCGTAGATTGGAGAAGCTATGGGCAAGGCGTTCATTATCTACATTTCGTTTTAGAATGTGGCGACGAAACCATTCCCCTCCAGCTTCAACTCCTAGGCCGACACCGTCGCAGCCTGACTTTTGAAGCATTTGGGCTGCTTCCTTTGTGATAAATTCCGCAGAGGTCGCAATCCAGAAAGGCAAGTTTATTTCTTTAATCCAGACTTTGGAAAACAACTCACCCCATTCATGAGCTAATTTTCCCGGCATTAAAAGGAAATTGTCATCACAAAAAACGATACGTTCTAAATTCATATTTTCAACATGATGTTTAATTTCACGAACGGCTACCTCAGGATGCTTGCGTCTGAAGAACTTTCCGGCAGCGCGCAAACTTTTTTGAATTGTTCCATTTACACAATAAGTGCATAGAAAAGGACAGCCACGCGACATTTCAAAATATCCTGTCCAATAGAGTTTTCCATCATATGGCTTGTAAAAATGCCTTTGATCCCAGATTTCTAGGTTTTGGATGGGCAAATCATCCATTTCAATAAAGGGTCTAATGGGGTTGTTTCGAACTTTACCATTTTCTTTATACCATAAATTGGCTACGGCTTGTGGACTTATACCTTGTTCCAGGTATTCACATATTTCGACAGCTGCAGCCTCGCCTTCTCCTTGAATAAGATAGTCGATGTTGGGGTTTTCAATCATCACATGCGGAGCAGCTGAAGGGGTGGGACCTCCAACCATTACTGGTAAATTTGGGTTATTTTTTTTTGCTATTTCGAGAAAATGATGTGCATACGGGTAATTATCTTCAACAATGCTTGCTATTAGCAGTTCGGGAGAAAATAGATTAAGTTGTTCAATAAATTTTTTATCAATTTGTTTTTGAGACATTCCCTCATACATATGATTCAGAGGAACAGGAATAACTATTCCAGCTTCCTCTCGCAAATCATTATCGTGGTTGCTAGCTTCTAGGAATGTTGTATCAAATAATTCAATTTTATGTCCGGCCTTAGCTAAAACAGTTATTATAATGGCCAACCCTGTTGGGATACGCCCATAGCCTCCAGTATTTGCATACAGCGCCAAAATTTTCATTAACTTACTCGATTTCTGTAGGTATTACGTTTATCTATATTTCACCAATTTAAACCGCCATACTTTTATAGGTTATGAGCTTATAGATGCACCAAACTTTTGCAAGCAACATTAACAAAGAAAAATCGTTACAGATGTTAGACTTTTTGTATTTACAATTTGTAAAAAGCTGCTGGACAAATTTTAAGTTTTAAACCTAATGTTGAGATGCTCACTCAAGCTACACGATAATACAATTTAGAACTTAAAAAGTGCTGGGTGATAAAATAAAAGACGCTTAATACGTATTTGAGCTAAAACGGGGTAAATACTTTTGCAAAGAGGGCTCAAACTTTTACGTCTACAAGTTTACCTGAGGTAGACGTCTGTTGTGAATTTGCAACACCAGTAGCAGAGCTGTTTGATTCTTTGGAAAGCTCTTGTGTATCGCTACCTTTTATTATTTTTTTACCAGGCACTTCATCACGAATTTCTTCGCGAATTGGCTGTTCCATAAGAATCTTTTGCTCTTGATTCTTCTCAATAGCAGCACGACCCACCATTGTTGTAATGCTAGGCGAACTTCCGTAATTAATATCTTTAATGTCCATCATTCTGATGCACCATAATTTTCTGTTCTAGAAATTTAAAATAACAATAATTAACGTTTAACAGTACCACATTTATTACAAAAAAAACACCCTTTTTTTTCAAAAAAATAGTTTTTTTAATTATGTGTTTAAATTCAATGATTTAGATAAAAAAATGGGTTAAAAGTTAGGTAGATTTGAAACAGTTTTTTTGAGATTGGTGAAATTATCTTACACGAGTAGTGATTAAAGAAACATAACAAAAATAGTTTTATAAAAAGATGATTTCTGTAATCTCATAATTTACTTGTAAATTAACAATCATATTTTCAAAAAGTTGTTTATTAAAGAAAATTTGAGAGACTGAGTTGTCGGACACGAGCTAAAGCCTGATATGATGCTTCCAATGTATTTTGTTGATCTAAAAGTTGTGAGTAGACCTCTAGTGGATCAGCGTCCTCGTAACTTGAAATTATACCATTGTAAAAATTGATGAGAGAATTATTTGTCTTAGTTGTCTGATCTATAAGGATTCGATCAAACCCTATGTCTCGGCTCACCTGTTCTATATTGCTTTTTAATTCTGAGCCAAAAGGTTCAGTACCGCCTGGGTTACGATCCAGGGCACTTTCAATTAAATAAATTGCCTCTGTTGTTCTTGATGTATTTTGATCAAGGCCACCCCCAGTATTAAAAACACCCTGAGCAATATGAAATAAACCACGAATTGCTTTCTCGAAAGCTGGGTCAATAGCCGTTAAATCAATATTAAAAGATCTGGTTTTATTAACGTTGTGTGATTGCGTTACTTCGTCGCCACTATAATAAGATATATTACTAGTCAGAGTCGGGGATGTATCACTTGCATCTGTTGATGCAACACTTTCACTTGTAGTTATGACCCCGCCTGTGTTTGAAGCAATAGTGTAAGTACCATCATTAGCCGATGTATTAGCTCCGGAAATAGTAATTGTCGAACCAACTGATAAATTTGCGAAGGCATTAGCATTAGCCGTCGTGATCACCGTTTCTGCCTTGTTATCTGTATTTGCGGGCTTATTATCTGTGGCTGTCGTTCCAGTAGCCGTACCGTTGCCCGCAGTAGTCGCGGATGTGACGGTTGTAAATGAAGTTCCTGCTGTATCTGCGGTAAGAGTGATAATGCCACCACCGCCTCCACTAGCTGCTGCTGTAACAATTTCTGAACTTGCCGAGTCGGCGTTGATTGCGGCGGCAACTTTTGTAGTAATATTATTGAGTGCAGTTGCTGAGTTACCTGCTACCGCACCGCCGGTACCATCACCATTGGCCGTCAAGTCATTAGAGACAACGCTATAAACAACAGCGCCAAGCCCGTTTATATTTACAGAGATCGAGTCACCTGCAGCGAAAGTGTTGGCCAAAGTAACGTTATCAATTTGTGCTACAGCAGTTAAATTGGTTGATGTCGATGTGGATGTAAAAGCTGTACCGGCTGTGTCCGATGTAAGTGTGATCTCGCCTGAATTTCCAGCGGCTGCAGTTATGGAAGCACTAATCGTTGCATTTGCATTAATGGCAGCAAATAAATTGTCACGGATTGCATCAATATTTGCTTCAGATCCGGTAACAGTATATGACACGTCTGTACCGTTCACATTAACGCTATAGACGTCTCCGGCCTTGACAGATCCAGTAAGGGTAACAGTATTGACCTGTGTTGCTAGATTTCCGGTGGTGATTGTGTTAGCGGTACTATTAAAAGAAAGATTGGTATATCCTGCTCCTGTTGGATTCGACGGAAACCCAGTAGAGGCAGTCATTTTATGATGTACATGGTTATCTCGGTAGGTGGGATAAACTATGTTGGCTCCATCATATTTAGACTGCAGATCACTCAAGGTGGTTAAGCCTAGATCAACGGGTTTAGTAGACACCCGTCCGCCACTAAATAAGTATTCTCCATTTATATCTGTATTTAAATAGGACTCCAGACTTTGAAGAGCTCTAAAAGCATTGTCTTGTATGTTTTTTACATCTTCAAGTCTTGTCTGACTACCTCCTCTGAAAGTAATCAATTCTCTTCTGAAGCTGCTCAGCTCTTCATCTATGCCATCCAAGACTGTCCCTGTTACTTGTAGACGCATATCCATTAGGCCATTAGTCAAATTGTAGTTTTCCAGTAAATTCCTTGTAGTTTCGCTATTTATCAAGCGTTCACTATTTTTTGCTATACCAGTATAATCGGTTGATTTCTTCTCAGTCGCCAACTGTACCTGCTTTTCTTGCATCAGGGTTTGCCCGCGCTGCATATATTTTAAGAGCTGATTATTTGCTGAAAGTGTAGTTATACGTGACATGGTCAGACCCCTATGCTCCTATCGAATGACTCTATCAAGGGCATCAAACATATTCTGGATTACTGAAATAAGCCTCGCAGCGGCTGAATAGGCTTGTTCAAAAAGGATTAAATTAGACATTTCCTCATCTAAATTTACCCCCCTTACAGAATCGGATTTTAGTTGTAGACTATCTCGTAATGTCTCTTGAAAACTAGCGTCGAGCTTGTTGTTGTCAGCTAAACTAGAGTTTGTTGCAACGATCGCTGAGGCATAACTTTCGAACGATGTGTTGAGTGAACCTAATCCACCTGATGTGTTGAATTGATTATTGGTCTTAAAAAGAGAAACTATTTCAGTGATTGTTGTATCGTCACCAACACTCAGCAAGTATTCACCTGATGCTCCCCGGTTAGAATCCCATTGAACTGCTGCAGTTGATATCTTTGATGGAGTTGTAGATATATCACTCCTAACGGCTAGTGTTCCAGAGATTCGAACATCTGCCAGGTGCATGCCAATGTTCGTAAGTAATGTGTTTGTATTAGCTTGAGTGACAGTCATGTCCATTCCACTATCGTGGGATATTCTTAGGCGTTGGCCGGAGCCATCTGGGATAATTGTTGCAGTTACACCTGTGGCTGATGTGTTAATTTTTGTGGCGACTTCTGTCAGGCTATCCCCTGCTGTAATGGAGACAGTTGAGCCCAATAAACCAGTTGAGTCACGAAAGCTCAGAGTTGCTGCTGTTGCTGTGAATGTGGTAGCGACAACATCACTTTCATGTACATTCTCATTTTGGTTATCGACAAAAAAATCATTTAGACCAAAAAAATTAGAGAACCCAGTAACTGTCTCGTCGATCACACCATCAGCATTAGCATCAAAGGCAATCTCTGCGTCACCAGCACTACTACCATTGGCAGTAGCGGTTTCATCACGAAAGGCTAAATTCAGTGTTGTTGAATTAAGATCTATTTCCATCTTACCAGTTGCAGCTGAAACTGTAGCCGAGGATGCCCCATTGGCTCTCAGCCAAGCTTGAATGTGGGCGGAAACTTCATTGATTGTCCAACTTCCTCGGCTAGCTTTTGCATCATCATCCGTGCCCGAACCGCCATAATTGACCTGCATAATTGTGTTTAAGGTGGTTATCGCCGACTGGTCTCCAGTATTATCGAATAAAATGATACTAACGTCATCAACGCTACCTGTTGGGTCCAATTTAATTGTCTGAGTTGATGGTGATACTAGTGCACGGGTGCCAGACATGGTTTGTGATCCAGGAAAAGCTGTTCCCCTGTTGTGAACTTGGTTAAAGGCATCGCGAATTTCGGCAGCCATTTCGTCAAGTTGGCTTTGTAAATTAGGTAATACGGTGTCACGAAGATCTAACATACCTTTGATTAGACCACCACGAACTTCATCGGTAATGTCATTGCCTGCGATTGCTGTGCCAACAAACAGACCTGCGATATCCCCCTCTGCATGGGTTGTGGTGGGTGTGATGGCACTTGCAGCGGAATGAGTTACTGTACTTGGAAGGTTGTCAACCAAAGTTCGGCCTGCTGATGTAAATATTACTACATCGCCATCAGAGCGGTAAAAATATGCCGTATCAATTAGCTTTGACAGTTCATCTATGGACGCATCACGCAGATCTTTCAGGTCTGTTACGTCTTTACCAGACGATGAATAGCGAACTATTTTATCATTGAAGTCACCAATTTCTGCTGCAAGTGCTGTAATTTGTGTAGCAGCATCACTAATTGCTTGGTCTGCCTGTAAGCGTAGGTCCTGAATTGTCGCAGACATTTCTTGTAATTTTTGAGTTACGTCCTCTGCACGCCGAACTGCTTCTGCTTGATCTAGAGACTTCTCAGGTGACAGGGCAAGTGTTTCTAAAGACTCAGTAAATTCACCAATCATATGGCCGATTGATTTATTATCTCCCGGTGCTCCAAACATTTCTTGCATACGCTCATAATAGATACGTTGTGATGCAAACATTTCGTAGGTACAACTCTCACTGCGCAGGTTTTTTAGTAGACCTTCGTCAATGACACGCCTTACTTCAGCAAGTTGGACTCCAGCACCTCTTCCAGAGACGACCCTCGCTTCCATTTTAATATCTTTACGTGAGTATCCCTCAGTATTAACGTTTGCGATATTGTTGGCGACGGCCTCTAATGCTGATTGATTAGTTAGAAGTCCGCTTTGTGCAGTTCTTAGTGCGCCAGTTATTGTTCCACCCATTATGTTTTCCAGCTCTCCTAGAGGGATCGATCAAGTGATAGTGCGAGATTACGTGGAGCCGAGTGGACGTCATTTTTATCGGCAGTACCTTTTGCAGAATAAGTTCCTGGTCCAGGTTGTTGAGTTTTGACGGCATCTGCAACCATCGCGACTACTCTGCGATTTGCCTCAATGGTAATTTTCAAAAGTTGGGCATTTTCTTGAATCATTGTGTTTACTGTTTCACCTAATTCACGAAGTTTTTTGCGAAGTTCTGGGGTAGCATTGTCGAGGATAGAGGGGTCATCAATTAAGCATTGTATACGGGTTTCGTAGATGCGACTCAAATTGCCTTTTTCATCAAGGTATTGGGTTGCCTCGTTGGCATTATTGTTGATGAGTGCCTCATTTTCCTTTTTCAAAAGCCTGGCAAGGCGTTCGGTAATTTCAATCAAGTCATTTACTCTGCCTGTTGAGTCCATAATTATTTGACCTCCTGAAGTTTGAGCATTTCATGAAAAATATTGTCAGCAAGGCCAATACCGCCTTTTTTGGCAATAACTTTGCCGTATTCATCTACCTGTAGTGAGCGCCACATCTCTTCACCTGTGCCACCTCCAAAAGGTCCCTCAGCTCCGAGGTTTGCGAACATTGGCTTTAACATTTGGCTGAGAAAAGAAGCCTCAAATTCTTGCGCAGTTTTACGTAACTGATTAATGTTACCTCTAGCGACAGGCGTGATTTTAGAATTAGTAGGAATCATTGTAGCTTCTAGAGAGAGCGTGTTGGATGTTGATGGGATGTTCATTACATTACCTCAATTGAGGCTTGCATGGCACCGGCAGCTTTAATTGCCTGGAGTATGGTAATCATATCGCGGGGACCAATTCCAAGAGCGTTTAAACCGTTTACCATCTCTTGTAAGGTGATGCTTTCATTAACAACAGCCAATCGATTATCAGCCCCTTGATCAACGCCAACATCAGTTCGTTCTGTTGTCTGTGTGGTACCGACTTCTGCGAAAGGGCCAGGCTGTGAGACTTGCTGAGCTTCACTAATTCTGATGGTCAAGTTGCCCTGAGCAATAGCGACTGTGCTGATGCGAACATTTTCACCCATAACTATGATGCCCGATTGTTCATCAATAATCACTCGTGCCAATTGATCTGGCACGATGCGGAGTTGTTCAACATCGGTCAGTAAATTGACAACGTTTCCTTGATAATCACGAGGAACCAGTATTTGGACGGTGGTAGTGTCTATTACAGTTGCTGCTGACGTCCCAAGAAATGCATTTATTGCCATGGCAATGCGACGTGCCGTTGTGAAATCTGGATTACGAAGAGTCATTTTGACATTCTTAAGATTTGCCAACTCAAACTTGACTTCGCGTTCAACAATACCCCCGTTGGCTATGCGTGCGCTGGTTGGAACTCCTTTGGTAATCGTTTCTGCATTACCTGCTGCTGAGAAACCACCAACTGCTAATTGCCCTTGTGCAACGGCATAAACTTCGCCATCTGCACCAAGGATGGGCGTGACTAGTAGAGTGCCTCCCAACAAACTTGAAGAGTCTCCCAAAGAGCTGACGGTTACGTCAATTCGGGAGCCTTTACGAGAGAAAGGGGGGAGTTTTGCTGTTACCATTACTGCAGCAACGTTTTTAGAATCTAGACCGGCATCTGTTGGTTTTACGCCAAGGCGGTTAAGCATTGCTTTTAAGCTTTGCTTCGTAAAATGTCCGTTTTTCATGGAGTCACCGGTACCGCTTAAGCCAACAACTAAGCCATAACCAACCAACATGTTATCTCGCACGCCTTCGAAATCAGTTATATCTTTTATGCGTGACGCAGTATGTGCCGAGGAATTAAAAATGTTTATTGCAAATAGACTCAAGGTAAGTATCAGCAAAAGTTTTTTTGTTGAAGAATAAAAATTGGTAATCTCTAAAAGCTTTATCAGACTTGGAAATCTATGAAATGCGTCTGTTTTTTTAATCATTTTTCTTTCCGTACAAATTTAGTAGGCATTTGCAAAGTGTATATTCTGCGTTTCTTACTTAATTAATGCGAATTCCGTGCCATATATTTAAATTTTCTAATAGATTGATTTTAAATAATATTTTTTTTTACGTCCCGACTTTTGGGGACAAAAATACCCTTATAAAACGAATAATTGGAAGAAATTGCCGAGTTAATTAAATGCTCTCTAACGTTTAAGATCCCTTGCTGTAGCGACCATTTCATCAACAGTTTTGAAAACAGTTGATGATGAGTTGTATGCAGTTTGCGTCATCATCATTTTGGTAAACTCACCTGTCAGATTTACGTTTGAGAGTTCATGTGCATTGGTTGAAAACGATGCATAATCGCTACTATTGACATCAATAATGAAGGCGCTGCCTGAGTCCTCAGTTGCTTGATATATATTGCCATTGTGTTCCTGTAGTGCATTTGCATTGAAGAACTGTGCAAGAGGTATCCTATAGACTGAGCGAAATGTTGCATCGTCGAAGCCAGCAACAACGTCCCCATTTTCTTTAAATTTAATGCTTTGCGTAGAAGCCTGAGCGTAGCCGTTTTTGGTAAAACTAAAGGTTTGAAAGTCACCATCAAATTGGACAAACTTGCTTATGTCAAGAGCAACCGACTCGGTCGTGGCTGCTATACTTCCATTCTCTGGGAAGTTTAATGTCAGGTTAAATAACCCTGTTGCTGGTGTGGCAAGTGTTCCGTCAGCGTTAAAGGTAATAGTTCCAATATCGGTAGTAGTTAATTCTGAACTTAGTACATTAGCTGTGGTATTAACACTTGTTATTGCGTTATCACTATTAGCTGAAGTATTTGGCGTTGAGGTGGTAGCGCTCAAAAGGCCGGCTGCCGAGGTCACGCTACTTGCAAGGGTGAAGCCTGTGCCTGGCGTCACTGATGTTAATGTTATGAGACCTGAGCCACTACCAGTATCTGCTGCAGTAACCAAAGCAGCTGTGGGTGCGTCAGCAACAATTGCGGCTTTAAAGTTCTTTGTGATGTTATTATAAGCTGCCGCAGAACTACCCGTAACTGCACCACCGGTTCCATCACCATTTGCTGTTAAGTCGTTGGCAGCTACAGTATAAGTAACAGCGCCAATTCCATTAATGTCAATTGAAACTTGGTCACCTATTGCGTAGGTGTTGCTTAAAGTAACATTGTCTATTTGTGCAACTGGTGTCCTGTTTGTTGTAGATGGAATGGCACTAAAAGACGTTCCTGCGGTATCGGCTGTCAAGGTTAAGGCGTCTGTCCCGCTTGCAGCTGCCGTGACATTTGTCTCAGCAGATCCATTAATGCTGGTCACAAGGGCATCACGAATGGTCGCAAGAGTATCAGTAGCAATGGCAGTCTGGCTGAATGTTTTATTATCGACAACAATGTTGTAAACATCTCCAGCTTCAATCGTTCCCGCAAGAGTAATGGTGTCTACTTGAGCTACTGGGGTTTTGCTAATACTTGTGGAAAATTGCCATGTGTTAGTTGCTGTTTTTGAAAAGTTTAGCTGTGCTGTTCTGGTAACGCCGTTAGAGTCAATTACCCCCATGCTGTAAATTCTTGCGTCATGGGCCGTCGGATTTTGGATTATTGCTCCTGATATCTGGTTGTCATTTGTGCCACCGCTGACGTTTGTTGTAGTGGCAGAGACATCAAGTGCTGTGCCTTGGGTCACCCCACTAATGATAAGTTTTGAATCTGTCGAACTCGCGGAGGCTGTCGCTAAGGCACTAATGGTTGTGTCTGCATTTACCGCTGAGATAATACCCGTGCGAATATCATTTAAACTGGTGTCAGTGGCAGCTACTGTATAGTTAACAGTAGTACCTTCGACGGTAATACTAAATATGTCATTAGCCTCTATAGTGCCTGATAGGGTAAATTCTCTGACTTCGGACAGGCCTGGTTTATCAGTTGAGGGTAGGTTCAGATTTAGATATGCATTTGTTGTTGGCCTGCTCGTTGATGCAAAGGCATAATCATCAACTCTTAGAGAAGATAAGGCTGTGCTGTTAAATAGGCCAGTTGTTGGGTCAGGTGTCCACCCCTGAAGAAAATATCCATTTTTGTCAACAAGGTAACCATCCTTGGTTGTAATATTCGTGCCTCCAATTCCAGCTACGGTGATATCATTTACTGCGGCAATATCGAATGATCCATCTCGACCGTAATATTCCTGTCCACTACCGTCCACTTTGGAGTTTAAAATAAAAAACCCCCGGCCATTAATTGCTACATCTAGATCTCGATCGCTTGCTACAATATTACCTGATTGAGTGATTCGGTTTAAGTTCTTTGGAGCAATGCCGCTGAGGTCAGATTGTTTGTCCAAAGAACTGCTTAGAAGAGTGGAAAAGTTAGTGTCTGTCCTTTTGAAACCTCCAGTTGTAGCATTAGCGATATTATTACCAATGTTACTCAGAGCAGTACTTTGAGCCATCATGCCAAGGGTAGGTACTGAAAAATTTGAATAAATTGTCATTACTTTTTTTCTCCGGGGCCTTGAATCTCAGACACAAATATTGCAAACAAACTGTTCCTTTAATATTTAAGCAAAATAGATGCCAACATTCAAAGGTATGTAAACCGTTGATTTATATTGATATTTTATTTTAGAAGGTAATTCAGGCAGTAGCTTTTTTTACCGTTTTGGTTGTAATGGAGCAGATATTGCCGGGTAAAAAAGCTGTTGTTGCGAGGGTCTTGAAAGCCTAGATTGTTGACAAGACATGTGCTTAACAAATTGTTTAGGCTTGCTGTTGCACTATTAACATATTCAGCTTAGTTATTTGAGAGCTATTTACGTATTGCTATAAAAACTGCACAAATAAGATATGAAGGTATCAAAGGTAAAATCAGGTAAGTCGGCATCTTCAGCCTCGCGTCAAAAGGTGGAAACAGGGCACGGGGCCGAATTTGCCAGACATTTGAAAGGATCATTAGCAAGTGATAATACCTCTGTGGCAACAGAGGCGGCTAATGTTAGCTCTGTTGACTCTATACTGGCGATTCAGGAGGCGGAAAGTCAGAACCAGAGACGCAGTAGGCGTATAGGAAGCCAGTATGGTGGGGATTTGTTGGACCAACTGGAAGAGGTTCGTTGCGATTTGCTCCTTGGTGAAATTGATATTGACAAGTTAGGCTCTATTGCACAGAAAATTCGATCAAACCGTCGGCAGTTAGACGATGATAAGCTTAATGAGATTATCGATGAAATAGAACTTCGGGCTGAAGTCGAAATTGCTAAATTGACTCGTTAGAAACTATGGTTTTTGTCATAATTTGACATCGTCAATTTAGCTACTGATAAACTTTATTTATAACATTTAAAATGCCCACTTGCGGCTAAGTGCCGTCGCCACTATATTCCGCGCCAAAACCTAGTAAAAGTTTACCGAGATCGTGAAACATTATGAAAAAACCGATGAACGTTACTCTCTCGCCCGATTATAAACCTTCTACGAAAGAAGATTTTATGAATCCAGTCATGTCAGAATATTTTAGACAGAAGTTATTAACCTGGCGGAGTGAGCTCCTTAATGACTCAAATGAAACACTTCAAAGTCTTCAACAAGGTGGAATTCAGGAACCTGATATTTCAGATCGTGCCTCAATTGAGACAGATCGATCTCTTGAGCTCCGAACACGTGCCCGTGCTCGCAAATTGATCACTAAAATTGACGAAGCCTTGGAACGTATAACTAATGGTGAATTTGGTTATTGCGAGGAAACTAGTGAACCTATTAGCTTGTCACGTCTTGAGGCCCGGCCTATTGCAACTTTATCTTTAGAGGCTCAAGAGCGCCACGAACGAATGGAAAAAACTCACCGTGAATATTAATGTTGAACTCTTTTTGTTTAAATGATGGTTATTAAAATGGAAAGACTATATCCCAAATCTGAGTTCCCCAGCGGGGTTTCTGAAGCTCACTCAGCGTTCCGCGTCCACCATAGGCAACGCGCATTTCAGCAATTGAAGTATGGGCAATTGTGTTGTCTGATTCAATATCGCCGGGTCTTACAACACCACTAACCATAAGCTCCCGAATTTCTTTATTTACCAACATTTCTTGGCGACCAATGATTACCAGATTACCATTGGGTAGGATCTGTGTGACAACGGCAGCCATGGATAGTGCAATGGCTTCCTTACGAGTAATGTTCCCAGTACCCTTTGTATCGTGGGCGTTCCCAAAACTCATGACAGAACTGTTGGTAAGGCCCTGTGGTAATTTTTTTGTAAACTCGTTCTCAAGTCCAAGTAGATTGGTTACATCAGTGTCTTCTGTGTCAGCGCGTTTTCGGGTTGTAGTGTTGTCTAAAGTAGCACTATCCGTAAAGTTCATCGTGACAGTAAGTATTTCACCAATTTCTTTTGCCCTATGATCCTTGAAAAAAGCACGTGCGCCAGCCCGCCACAATGAATTAGGATTTTCTTCTGCGATTTCAGGCGTCGGCATAGGCATGCTTACTGGGCGGTATTCTGGTGTTGCTGTAGGATTGGTAATTTTGGTAAGTTTAGGGCCATTGCCAACTTCTGACAAACGACCAACCGTGTCCGTACATGATGTTAGGCTGGCAGTAACAGCTATTGCAACGGCGAGTTTGACAGTATTGTATAATGTGAGATTTTTCATCAGATTTTTCCTAATTCATACTAATTTGGCTCGCTGGAGTAATTGAAGCTACACCCATTGCAGTAACTACTGCTTGAACCACCTTATTGCTTTGGGTGTTGGTGATGCGAATTACATCGCCATTTGCCCCAGGCTCAACAGCTCGTCCTTGTGAAGTAAGGACCATTAAAGGGGTTTTAAGTACTATTGTTACCAATGACCCTTTTTCAACTAAAATAGGACGTTGAACTTCAGAACTGCGAATAAGTGTGCCGGCTCGGAGGCCTCTTTTCGGGGTTTTGCCAACAAGATCGTCCTCATATAGAACTATGTTGTTTTGCACTCTACTAGATGGAGATTTGACCCAGGTTATATCCTCGGATTTAATGATCTCATTTTTAGGTATTCGCCGGTTTAAAACAGGAATATTAAGCATCTTTTGCAGACGCCCGGTGACACGAATTGCCTTGGAACCTGGTGTTGAGATATTTGCGGAAAACCTCTTTGTACGCTGATCGTAAATAGTATTTGTAACTTTAATAATTGCATCAGACCTTGAAGGTACATGTAACTGAATTGATCGGTTGCTTAGTTTTAGTGTCATTTCGGGATCGGCGCCCTTATCAATCAGAGCAGCAAATAAATGATCTTCAATTTCATCACGTTCAATGGTTACTGTTTTACGGTTTACTTCAATACTTTGTTTAATACTTATTGGGCGCCATTTTAGACCGTGGCCATGGGCTACACGGTAAAGCCAATTTGCATCAAAAAAAGCTTTTTGCCCGGGTTCTGGAGCGTAAGCTACTGCAATGGAAGCTTTATTCCCTGCGCCTTTGAAGAGATCACCTAGAAGAATTAGGTGGTTATCCACCATAACATTTTGTCGTAAGACAACGTG
>CACKCT010000019.1:0-22076 GCA_902598645.1 Rhodospirillaceae bacterium
TAATATCAACGCCTTTTAGACCTCTTGGCAATCGACGCACCCGAACTCCATCATCAACTTCTGTTATATTGACCCCTGATTGTTTCAAAACGCCAGCAATAGACTCAATAAGATTCAAGCGAGTGCCCTTTAGAGTCAAATCCCCATCAGTTATGGCTGCCGCAATTGCATAACTGCCAGTTTCAATGCGATCAGGTACTACTGAATAATTTGCGCCATGCAATTCTCTCCGGCCAATGACATGAAGAGTATCACTTCCAATACCCTCAATCTTTGCGCCCATAGCAACCAGACATTGTGCCAAATCGGTTACTTCCGGCTCGCGTGCAGCGTTTGTAATAACAGTTTCTCCATCAGCTAAGGTTGCAGCCATTAAAAGATTCTCTGTACCACCAACGGTAACAGTAGGAAAAACAATATGTGCCCCTTTCAAACCTTTTGGCGCTCTAGCCTCAATATAGCCATCTTCTAAATCGATTTCTGCCCCCATCTGAGCCAACGCTCTTAAGTGCAAGTCAACTGGCCTAGTTCCAATAGCGCATCCACCAGGCAGAGAAACTCGCGCAGTTCTGTAGCGCGCCAATAGTGGGCCTAAAACTAAGATTGATGCTCGCATTTTTCTTACAAGATCGTATGGTGCGGTAGTTTGAATCTCACCCTTAGCAGTAAGTTCAAAAACTCGCCCCATGTTCCCCCCTCCATTCGCACTTCCATTCATTGAAATACAAACACCAAGTTCGGCAAGCAAGTGAGCCATGCTAGACACATCAATTAAGTGGGGTAAGTTTAATAATGTAAGTGTCTCTTCAGTAAGCAGACAAGAAGCAAGGAGTGGTAAAGCGGCATTCTTAGCACCACTAATGTGGATCGTACCCTTCAAGCGTCTTGCACCTCGGATAATTATTCGGTCCATAGGCTTACATATTCAAAAAAAGAAACTGATCAAATGAATCTGAATGTACGCTCTAAATATGAACAAGTCACTAAGCTGTTTACTTGTAAACATTTAACACGCTCTAACTTGATACAATTCGTCGACGTATTTGGTCTTTGCGTTTTTTAAGGTTAGACCTTAGCGCAGTTGCCTGACGTTTTCGACGCTCTTCTATATTTTTTTCGTGCCGTGACAAATTAGTGTATTTAACTTCAAAGGACTTAGCTTTATTTTGTCCTGCCATATTTTTTTTCTCCTAACATTTTTAGTAATCAAACAGAGTGTGCAAATTCAAAAACTTCGTCAAGGGACGCTTGCAAGGTAACATCCCCTATGGCATTGTGCGTTTTTTTTGCGAGGAATTTCGACACTTAAAAATTGTGCCGCCGTAGCTCAGGGGTAGAGCGCGCCATTGGTAATGGCGAGGCCGACAGTTCAATTCTGTCCGGCGGCACCACTACATATGTCCTGCTTAAGTAGAAGACATATTGATAAAGTTATTTTTTCAAGCAGCAATCTGGGTTAGAGCCCTGATAATACATAGCATTCTGTTTAGCAAACACAAAAAATGAAATACTTAGATAGACTATCTATTGAACCAACAAAATTTGTTGCACAGCTGAGTAGTATCTTTTACTACTTACACTTTCAAATTGGCAGTTTAACAGAACCGTTTGTAATATTTAGTCATTAAGTTCATTAGGATCAGCATATCGTATCCCACTAATCCAGTTGAGATTAACAAATACTCCTTTCATTACTGGTAAGGTAAGTCCAGCAACAATTAAGACAAAAAACAAAACCATCAAAATCAAATTAATTGACGGAACATCAGTTTTAACCATATAACCAATTAACCAAGCAGCTAAGTGGCCAACAAATAATACAGTTGCCCATGGCGCAGCGTCATCAGAACGAATGTTACGAAATGATTCCCCACATTCAAGACATTCTGGCAATAGATTGATGTAACCTGAGAAAATTTGCCCCTGTCCACACCTGGGACACCGTCGAATTAAACCTCGTTTAATAACTAACCAATAATGTTGCATTTAGAGTTCCCAGAAGGTTTATGTAAATCAAGAATTGAACAAAATTTTTATGACATGCTCGTCAACGCTATATGTAAAGCAAGCAGTGCAAGCGTGATCCCCTGCAAACTTACACGCCAACGCATAAGTAGGTTGGAGCGCTTTTCGTGGGTAACTCCATTACGTGCCATACCTAATAATCCAAGAGTAAGAACTACTAATGTAGCAATGGCAAAAAAGCCGATTAAGTAAGGCAATACTAACAGGAATAACATCATAGTTTTTTCTAACATTTACACATAAGATAGCACTATAAAAGATGTTATCAATATCAATTAGATCCAATTTTGGACCTCTTTGCCCAAAATAAAAAAGCAACCATTAATATTGTTTTAGATTGAGTTGCTCAAGGGCAGTATCAACAAGCTGAGGAACCCCGCAAAGTGAAACTTATCAAAGAAGGTGATCCAAAACCTTTTACAGTTCTTAATGCTGATGGCAAGTCACCCATATTACTTGTTTGCGACCATGCTTCACCTGTAGTCCCCAGAGCTATGGAATACATTGGTTTGGATAAAAACACATTCAAACAACATGTAGCATGGGATATCGGGGCAGAAGATGTTACACGTAGGATTTCTGAAAAAATAGATGCAGTAGCAGTATTATCTGGATATTCCCGTTTATTAATCGATTTAAACCGTCATCCAGGTGGTCTAGACTCAATTCCAGAAAAAATAAATGATACCATTATTCCTGGAAACTTTAAATTATGTAAAAAACAGAGGCTTGAAAGAATAGAGAGTTTCTTTTGGCCCTATCATCAAAATGTTTCCAACGCTCTTGGCTGTTTGTGGCGACGTGGTCCGGTTCCAGCGCTAGTTTCAATACACAGTTTCACACCATTTCTTGGTGGGAATAGACGCCCCTGGGATGTAGGTGTGCTTTGGAATCGAGACTCGCGCCTTGCTGTGCTCTTACTAGATGAACTCAAAAAATTTAAGACCCGATCCTTTCATATTGGCGATAACAAACCCTATTCTGGAAAAAAACTTGGATATACAATCGACGTTCATGCTGGCGTTGTAGGGCTTCCAAATTGCGCAGTAGAAATTCGGCAGGATTTAATTGATACCTCTGACGGTGCTCAGTTTTGGTCTGACGCACTTGCAAGCATACTTGGGAAAATATTAAATAACGAAAACCTACACAGAGTTAAGAAATATTAAGTATCAATGCAAGTATGAATCATGGGCAACTGAATACCTACATTGCCTATCAAATTTACTTGAAAAATGCTCTTATAGTACATGGCCTTTCTTTTTGATGCATAGAACCAAATTTGAAAGTTACTTCCACACAATAACAATAATACATGTTGCAAATTTGGTATTGTGGGGAAGGAGCCAAAACTTGATGACTCATTAAATTATGGAATTTATTAAAGAAGTTTTGAATTCACATAAACAATATTATTAAGTAATTTTATGTATGGCCTTTATATCACACGACTGGCACTATTATTTCTTTATTAAATAACTTATTTTAGGAGTCAAAAATGACAGAAGTTGTCGGTATCGCAACTGATCGACTAAGGTCGCTTGTTGAAAGAATAGAGAATCTAGAAGAAGAAAAAGCAAACATATCTTCTGATATCAAAGAAATCTATGCAGAAGCAAAGGGAACCGGCTTTGACACTAAGATTATTCGCATGATCATACAGTTAAGGAAAATGGACCAAACAGACCGTCAAGAACAGGAACAAATACTCGATTTGTACAAACGTGCCTTGGATTTAAATTAATCTATCCAATTGTAAATTGAAGATCTTCCAGATTCAGTCAACGAAAAAGACTATTTTTTAAATCACAAACAGCTAGCATTAATTGTTACTCAAACTCTCCCAATCACAAGTATTGAAAGCGATTGAAGCGACATAAAATTTAATAAACTTCTATATTTCAATTCTCGTAACAGGCCTATAAAAACTCTATTTTCAATCAATATTACACTTTGTGAAAGGTTTTAGGACATCCCCAACAGCTATTTTACCCCCCTTTTTTACCTCGGCAAACACTCCCATGTTGAAGTGCCCAAAATAACTTTCAAGAATATCAACCAGATTTATGTCACGTTCACCTGTTTGTGGATCAACATTGATAGCTCCGCATCTGTCTATGCAGTCCTTTACTTTTAAAATTACATCTTCGCAAGAAATTGTTCTTTTAATCCAGTTAAATTCCGACCAGGGACTAATACCATCAACGTAAATATTTGCGCGAAACCGAATTGGATCAACTGGCTTTCCTACGACCCGCTCTAAGTCACGTAGTGAAGCTAAATTAATGATTGATATTAATTTTTGTTTTTGATCAGTAAAAATTGTTTCGCCTTTTGATTCTACAAAACGCAACTTGCCCTTCACCTCATCTTCTAGGTAGTCGGCAAAAAAATCTTCTAAGTTATCGCAGCTAGCCTTATCAGATAGTTTTGCATGAAGCACTTTTTTGCCACCTTGTAGAATCTGCAAACTATCTGTTTCATCATCAAAAACCGTTTCTAGATTTGCCAACTTTTCATTTCTAACTAAGGATAAAAAATTGGTCTTTGGAAGCCAATGCGGTGTATTATCGTCAAATAGAGTTGAGCCCAGAGCCAAAGCAAAGCGCCTATCATTTTCCAATGCACCACCCGATTGAAGAACAACGTCAAACAAAAATTCCGGACTCAAACCTTTGACGGGATAACGACATATGTTCAAAACTTTAGCTGTCATTGATTAAGCATCTTTGCAAGTTAAGGAATTGTCAAGTTAACTATTTAACCGAGACGCACATCAGGAACCCTTGCGATACCAATGATTTAGCCCATATTAACTATAATATAAAATTAAGTTATCTCTTCTTTACTTAAGAATACAAACCAATGTGTGGATTGTCACGAGAGGCTATATAATCGAATGGAATTCGAAAAATTTACAGATCGCTCCCGGGGTTTTATTCAAGAAGCGAAAAACCTAGTTATACAGTCAAACCACCAACAGTTAACACCTCTGCATTTATTGAATGTCCTTCTTAGAGACAAACAAGGGTTAATTTCTAAATTGATCAGAGTTGCCGGTGGTGAACCCGAAAAAGGTCTCCGTAGTGTTGAAACTGAGCTTAACAAAATAGCGCGAGTTCAGGGGAAAGGGGCGAAACAAGTTTATTTGTCCCAAGATACTGAAACACTTTTTGAGCAGGCTAAGCTAATCTCTGAAAAAGCCGGAGACCAATATATAACTGTTGAAAAGTTATTGTTGGCCCTGGCCATAGCTAAAGACACGGTGACTGCTAAAATTTTAGCTGACGCAGGCGTCTCAGCTGAAAGCTTGAACAAAGCAATTGAGAACTTACGTAAAGGACACTCTGCTAACACCGCCACAGTTGAGGATACCTACGACGCTCTAACTAAGTATGCACTTGATCTTACCGTTGCTGCTTCTGAAGGAAAAATTGATCCTGTTATTGGTCGTGATGAAGAAATTCGAAGAACTATTCAAGTGCTCTCCAGACGAACAAAAAATAACCCTATACTGATAGGCGAGCCTGGGGTTGGCAAAACTGCCATCGTCGAAGGTCTTGCTCACCGAATCATCAGTCAAGATGTCCCAGAAAATCTGAAAGAAAAGAAGCTTATGGTGCTCGATCTTGGGGCGCTTGTCGCAGGTGCTAAATATCGTGGGGAATTTGAAGAACGACTTAAAGCAGTAATTAGCGAAGTTATAGATGCCGCTGGTGAAGTCATCCTTTTCATAGACGAAATTCACACTTTAGTTGGAGCAGGTGCATCTGAAGGATCCATGGATGCCTCGAATTTAGTAAAACCAGCGCTGGCTCGAGGCGAATTACATTGTGTTGGTGCAACAACAATTAATGAGTATCGCAAATATGTTGAAAAAGACGCTGCGTTGGCTCGCCGTTTTCAACCAATCTACGTATCCGAACCTACCGTTGAGGATACCATTTCTATCCTGCGCGGCATAAAGGATAAATATGAACTCCATCATGGAGTGCGCATAGCCGACTCCGCCCTTGTCTCCTCCGCGTCCCTCTCTAACCGCTATATTTCTGATCGTTTTCTTCCTGATAAAGCCATTGATCTTATAGATGAGGCAGCTTCTAGACTTCGCATGGAAGTAGACTCGAAACCTGAAAATATTGATGAACTAGATCGTCGAATCACGCAGCTAAAAATAGAACGTGAGGCCTTAAAGAAAGAAAATGACGATGCTTCAAAAAATCGCCTAACAAAACTAGAGGATGAACTAGTTGGCCTTGAAGCTCGCTCGGCCACATTAACTAAGGAATGGATGTCAGAAAAAACTGCGCTCGCAGACGCCAATAAACTCATGGAGGAATTGGGAAAAGCCCGATTAGCTTATGACCGCGCTCTCCGCGAGGGACATCATGAAAAAGCAGGTGAGCTTCAATATGACCTAATTCCTAGACTAACAAAACAACTTAGTGATGCAGAAGCAGCAGATAACAACAAAATGCTTGAGGAGTCCGTAACTAGTGAACATGTTGCTTCAATTGTTTCGCGTTGGACCGGTATCCCTGTAGACAAAATGCTGCAAGGTGAACGTGAAAAACTACTATCCATGGAAAAGAGCCTTCGAAAACGTGTCATAGGCCAAGAAGAGGCCCTTTGCGCAGTCTCCAATGCTGTCCGAAGATCACGCGCTGGTTTGCAGGATAAGGGCCGTCCAATTGGTTCCTTCTTATTCTTGGGCCCTACTGGTGTAGGTAAAACTGAACTAACAAAAGCTCTGGCTGAATTCCTTTTTGATGATGAAAATGCCTTGCTACGAATTGATATGTCTGAATATATGGAAAAGCATGCTGTCTCCCGTTTGCTTGGAGCACCTCCAGGATATATCGGCTATGACGAGGGAGGAACGTTAACTGAAGCAGTATTGCGAAGACCCTACCAGGTGGTACTTTTTGATGAGGTTGAAAAAGCCCATCCAGATGTTTTTAACGTTTTACTGCAAGTACTTGATGATGGCCGCTTAACCGATGGCCAGGGACGTATTGTTGATTTTACCAATACAATTATAGTCTTAACCTCAAATCTAGGAGGGGATTTACTTGCGGCCCAGGAAGAGGGGCACGACAGTAAAGATGTTCGCAAACCTGTTATGGAGCTAGTACGCACATCATTTCGGCCTGAATTTCTTAACCGAATAGATGAAATAATACTATTTCACCGCCTCCTCCGACGGCATATGAATGACATTCTACAAATCCAGCTTGCCAGCCTAAACAAGCTTTTAGAGGATAAAGCAATATGCCTCATACTTGATGATAAGGCGCAAGCGTGGCTGGCTAATTCAGGCTATGATCCAGTCTACGGTGCGCGACCGTTAAAGCGAGTTATGCAGAAAAATTTGCAGGACTTCCTTGCCGAGTTGCTCCTTAAAGGAAGTATCAACGAAAATGATAAAGTCCAAATTACGGCTGACAAAAGTGGCTTGATCGTAAATGGTGAAAAGGTCAATAAAGTATATGCAGAGGTCTAATATACCCTAAACGTTTGATTTTGTTTAAAAAGCAAGTTTTGTTTATGCCATAAATTTTTAAGAAAACACCCTTGCCTCAAATGAAGCCGGATTTTTTCTGATCATCTGTGCTCATAAGACGATTAACAAAAAAAATAGCCCAACTTAATTTTGGATACTTTAACCAAAATTTCAAAAAAGAGATTACTGCAAAACTATATTCAATTGCCTGGGTAGTACAGCATATTGCTCCTCAATTTTCTTGCGGGTAGTGTGGAAATTTCTCAGTTCATCACCCTTAAGCTTACGCCCAGAGGGTAACTTAACCTTCAACGGATTTACCTGACGGCCAGAGCGTCGAATTTCATAATGCAAATGAGGCCCCGTTGAACGCCCAGTTGAGCCAACGTAGCCAATAATCTGTCCCTGTTGGACGCGACGACCCTTCGCCGTTTTAATGCTCTTCATGTGCGCATATGCTGTGGAATATGTTGTATTATGCCTGATAAGGACAAAATTCCCATAAGCCCCTTTTCTCCCTGCATACTGAATAACACCTTTTCCTGCTGCATAAATTGGGGTACCCCGTGGCGCAGCAAAATCTATGCCTTTATGCATTTTGGTATAACCTAGGATTGGATGCTTTCGTCGACCAAAACCTGATGATAATCGTGCACCATCAATTGGAGTTCGCATCAACTCCTTCTTTATACTTTGACCTTTTTCATCAAAGTATTCCACCTCACCGGCCGCTGAAACATAGCGAAAAATAGCAAGTTCTTTTCCACTAAGATCAAGTAAACCATACATTATATCCCCGTTATGCACGAGCTTACCCTTGGTGTCATAATACTGCTTATACATTAATTCAAATCTATCGCCCGAACGGATTTCACGTTGGAAATCTACATCCCAAGAATAAAGACGGATCAATTCACTCAAAACTGAGTTTGGTACCTTCACTTTTTTACCGGCCATAAACAGGCTCCGGTTTATGGTATTAGCAGATCGCACAAGTTGGGTAGTCAAGTGGCGTTTACTAAAACTAGCCTTAAATTCATTATTAGCTTTCTTTTTAACAACAACTACATGGGCAAAGTCTGGAGACATAGACAATTCAAGAAAATCTCCAAGGGTGACAAGTTTAGAACTTAATAAGGTTTTTGCATTAGTTTGAAAAGTGAAACGAATCTCTTGTCCCTGCAAAAGTCTTGAGGGATTAAAAGCTTTTCTGAATGACCTAATAACGTTGACGCTTTCTCTTCTAGAAACCCCAATGCGGCTCAACATATCATTCAAAGTTTCCCCACGACTAAGTTTTACACTAAAATCATATCTATGGTTTTGTAAGTTTGTTTTATGATTATCTAAATTTTCTGGTGGGCGTGTAACACGAGTTACAACAGTAGTTGTATTACCGAGCGAAACAGGAGCAATCAAGAGACTTGAGAGTCGCTTTCCTAAATTGTTTACAACATGACTATCTGTCAATCCTAGTACAAAATTTGCTGACAATACAGTCACGGCACCCAACGCTGTTACCGTCAATAAACCCTTTAAAAACATTCACTATGCACTCAGTTGAATTTTCCAATAAATCCGCACACTACATATTTAAAATAACTTTCTTAGCAGGATAAAAACACCAACATAATTTACGAAGGTCTAACTATTTGGTGTGGCGGTTTTAGTAAGGCATGGGCGATCATCCAAATGAACATAACTCCACCAGATATAGCAATAAGAGCGCCAATACCATTCAAGTACATGCCTATAATAGCGCCGATATCACTTAGATTCTGAGCACTACCAGCAATTTTACGCGGGGTACCATACCCCCCAGCCATGAATAACCCCAAGCTTGCTAACAATTGCCCGCCCCCAAACATCCATACCTGTGAGTTTACTGCACGTGACGGTTTCAAATCACGCCCCATTAATGGTAAGAATAGGCCATAGAATAAGCCCATGAAGCTTAAGTTTATCCCAGCAATTACTCCGTGATAATGAGCCGGAGTTCGTGTATCTGCTCCATCTACAAAAATTCCTAGTAAACACCCCACAGTAAAAACAATTATTGATAGTGCGAGACATAAAAATACTGGTTTGTGCCAAGGTAGTTGACCATGCGTTTTACGAGCTGAAATGATCGCTAATACAAGTGGAAACCCAAATAATAAACTGGGAATGGCCATGCCATACTGTAAATTAGTAAATAGAGACCAATATAGATCATGACTCGGAGCGAATAAAAATGTGATAAAAAGGCCTGTTGTTGCTGTGCCAGAAAGAAGTATATAGGCTGCCTTTATAGGTCTTCTGTAAACAGATAAACTTGTACCTATTCCCAATGAAAACAGTGTTCCCAGAGCAACAAACAATAAAGACAAGTTTAAATACTGAAGCGTGTGACCACCACCCCAAAATAATGCTTCATTGAATTCATATGAAAATTCCTCTCCTACAAGGCTTACACCAGCGACAATAAAGACAGTCAGAGCCAATAGGTATAAAAAAGCGGCGACTATCGCTCCGAAACAAAAAGGTTCCGGCCACTGTAGCTTGCTGGAAAAAAAATTAAATAATAACCGCAAGGCCATAACACCTAAAGATCCTCCCAAAGTAACGAGACCACTATAATAGATCGGGTCAGTAATTGCAGGAATGTAATTATTCAGGGTTGCTTCGCCCCTGTTCATAAATGATGGCACAAATAGCAAGATAGTGCTTAGGTAAGCAATAACAAGTAGAACTTTTTCAAGTGGGCCTGAACTACCTCCCAGTCGAACAGTTGCAATACTCAAGATTGCCCCAAAAACAGACAAGAACCAAACAACAAAGGAAAAAACTACATGAATTACTAGGCCCTTGTTAAAGAAATCCAGTGGCCACAGCGCCATTTTCTCTACCCCGGGAATGCGGGATACTGCAAGCAATAAAGCAAAAATGCCCGCAAGTGCTAGCGAAAATACAGCAAGTCCCGTCCACCCACGCAACCTGGGGTAAGTGGCTGATTGTGGTTCAATACCAAAATACATGCTAAGCAGAGTAGGGATAAATGTGAATGGCCATTACGTAGACAACAACACCAGAAATGGATACGTACATCCACAACGGCCAAGTCCAACGAGCAATTAACATGTGAGTATCAAATCGTTCTCTCAGGGCTCTAATAAGCGTTACAGGAACCATTGGCACTAAGGCTATTGCCCCAATAACATGAAGAATTAAAATAGTGAAATATACGGGGCGAATTAATCCCTCGCCACCAAATTTTGCTAGCCCGGCATTTAAATGGTAGTATGTATAGATTACTAGAAATAGAATTGCCATACCAACTGATGCCAACATACATTTTCGATGTGAATTTATATCGCCACAACGAATATAGTTAAATCCAGCCAACAACAAGACAACTGTTAAGCAGTTAACAACTGCCAAGGCATGGGGTAATTGAGTTATTTCAATCATCAAAAGCTACGACCAAACTAAGTCGCAAAACTGTAAATAATACTTGCGTACATGAAAGATGCAATTAAAGCCAATACTATGAAAAACCACCATTTGACTCTACTTTTAGATTTTGAAGTATTGGTTATGTTTGTTTTATATTCCATACATATTCAGAATTTCATCTCAGTTTAGTTTGCACAAAATCCTATGAAATTAAGCAGATAAGACACTATTTAAAAATTCGTTTATACTGTGCTCTTTTAGAATTTTGCATATTTTTTAGCTTCCCCACCAATAGATCCAAATAAATAGAAAAATCCAGACCACATCGACAAAATGCCAGTACCAAGCTGCCGCCTCAAAGCCAACATGTTGCTTTGGAGTGAAGTGCCCCTTAGTAGCTCTATAAAGGCAAACGGTCAGAAATACTGCTCCAACAAAAACGTGAAAGCCATGAAATCCTGTTGCTAAGAAGAAAGTCGAAGGGTAAATACCATCTGTAAAGGCAAAGGCTATTTCACCATATTCATACATTTGCAAACCCAAAAAAACAAATCCCAGAATAACAGTAAATAAAAGCCATAATTTTAATTTCCTGTTATCATTTTCACGTAGTCCATGATGTGCCATTGTCAAAGTAGCACCAGATGTGAGCAATATGACGGTATTTACAAACGGTAGACCCCACGTATAAACCGTCTCAATTCCTTCGGGTGGCCACACTTCATGTGCAGCTTGGCTTATTGCTGGTACACTAGAGTTAAAGTACGCCCAAAAGAAAGCAAAGAAAAACATAACTTCCGAAATGATAAAAAGCACCATTCCAACTCGCAAACCATGCTGAACTACTTCTGTGTGATCAACGCCATTCTGTGCTTCGCTGACGACATCACGCCACCAACCATAAACGCTAAACAACAAAATCGCTAAGCCAACTAGTAACAGCCACATTGGTCCTTCCTGCATGTACCAAATCCCACCAAAGGCCATTATGAGAGTTCCAATTGTGCTTACAATCGGCCAGGGACTCGGCTTCACCATGTGATATGGGTGAGTTTTTACTTCGCTCGACATGAGTGCTTCTCCGCTAAACTAGGTTTTCGACGCTTTATTTAATAAAGGCACTTTTGCCATCTTATCAGAATTAATTTGTGCATTCTCGTCATCAGGTGAACGAAAAAAAGTATACGATAGAGTAATGTTTCTGACATCCATTGCACTAGAGTCTTGGAGTATTTCTGGATCGACATAAAATGATATAGGCATAGAAATTTCCTGGCCAGGAGTTAATTTTTGTTCTGTAAAACAAAAGCACTCAATCTTTTGAAAGTATTGGCCCACCTTATGTGGTGTCACGTTAAACGTGGCGTTACCAATGATTGCGTTATCACTCCAATTTTTTGCTGTGTAGCTGGCCAGGCTCTCCTCACCTATACGTACTCTAATTTTGTTTTGGTCAGGACTGAAACTCCAGGGCAAATCCGTATCAACATTAGAATCAAAAAGAACGGTAATTATAGGTGAGTCTACAGCAAGCTCTTTTTTTGGTTTTGTTGCGACATTAACTGTAGTCCCACCATAACCGGTGACTTGACAGAATAATTGGTAAAGAGGAACCGAGGCAAAAGCAAGACCAATCATACCTCCTGCAATTGCAAATAACGTTACTGCAGTCTTAACATTTTTTTGATCAGAAGTGCTCATTTATTACTGCTTCTATAGTAGGTCACTATTCTGCTGGCTTTGCACTAAGGCCCGGATCAATCTCATGGGTGTGAAAAGGAGCTGGAGAGGCAACCGTCCACTCTAAAGTGTCTGCACTTTCTCCCCATGGATTAGCTTCACATGGTATTTTTGCCCTAAATGCACAAAATACCACATAGAAGAAATATATTGTTGATATCATTGTTATCACAGCACCAATTGAACTAACCATGTTCCAGCCAGCAAAAGCATCAGGATAATCCGGAATACGACGAGGCATACCTGCCATACCCAAAAAATGTTGTGGAAAAAAGACCAAATTTACTCCAATAAACGTCAAGGCAAAGTGAATCTTTCCCTGAATTTCAGAGTATTTGTAACCTGTCATCTTGCCAAACCAGTAGTATATCCCAATAAATATAGCAAATACTGCTCCTAGCGAGAGAACATAGTGAAAATGTGCAACAACATAATACGTATCATGGAATACAATATCTACGCCGGGATTTGCCAGGACAATACCAGTCATTCCACCAAACACGAACAGGAAAATGAAACCCATAGTCCAAACCATAGGGGTATCAAAACGAATAGAGCCACCCCACATAGTGGCAATCCAACTAAAAACTTTCAGACCAGTAGGTACTGCAATAACCATTGTCGCTGCTAAAAAATAGGCACGAGTGTCTACATCCAAACCAACCGTATACATATGGTGAGCCCAAACTACAAAGCCAATTACTCCAATTGCAGCCATTGCATAGGCCATGCCCAAGTAGCCAAAAACCGGCTTTCGCGAAAAAGTAGATACAACTTGGCTAACTATGCCAAAAGCAGGTAAAATCATTATGTAAACTTCTGGATGACCAAAAAACCAAAACAAATGCTGCCACAATAGTGGATCACCACCTCCTGCAGGTTCAAAAAAAGTAGTTCCAAAGTTTCGATCAGTTAGCAACATTGTTAGCGCACCTGCTAGAACGGGAATTGCAAGCAAAAGAAGGAATGCCGTAACCAGCATTGCCCAAACAAAAAGAGGCATCGTGTGTAGCGTCATATTGGAAGCACGCATATTGAGAATGGTTGTTATCAAATTAATTGCGCCCAGAATTGACGAAGCTCCTGCCAAATGCAGACTAAGTATGCCAAGATCAACACTTGGACCCGGGTGCGCATCTGCGCTAGAAAGCGGAGGGTAAACTGTCCACCCTGTTCCAACACCATCACCAACAAAAGCAGACATAATCAACAGAATTAACGCGGCAGCAAGTAGCCAAAAACTTACATTATTCATTCTTGGAAAGGCCATATCCGGTGCACCAACCATTAAGGGCACCATCCAGTTCCCGAAGCCACCAATTAGTGCAGGCATAACAACAAAAAACACCATCAGAAAAGCATGTGCAGTGACTAGAACGTTATAAAAATGAGTGTCTTCAATAAATTGAATTCCAGGCTCAGCAAGCTCTAGCCGAATGAGCCAAGACATACCACCACCGATCAGAGCCGCAATGATTGAAAGTACAAAATACATAGTGCCAATGTCTTTGTGATTTGTCGAGAAAAGCCATCGGCCAATACCTTTCGGTGTGTGATCGTCGTTCATAGTGTCTGCGTAAACCATTTTTTCCCTTCTTAGAGCACTTTAAAAAAATACCACAAATGTTTTTAAATTATGAAATTTAATATTTTCCAACGTCTCAACTCTATTGGTCCAACAAGTTTTGGACATTAGCAACAAGAGCATCTTGCTGACTAACTGCTGCGTACTCTTTCTGTGCTTTTTTTACCCAATTTTTATATTCGTCTTTTGACACCGCCCTTACTGTAATAGGCATAAAGCCGTGTTGTGCACCACACAATTCTGAACACTGTCCTCTATATACACCTTCTCGATTAATCCTAACCCAAGTTTCGTTAATTCTCCCAGGCAGAAGGTCAATTTTAATTCCAAATGATGGTACAGCCCAGTTATGTATCACATCTTCACTTGCTACCAGAATTCGAATATCAGTATTGATAGGTAAAACCACCTCCTCATCGACAGTCAACAAACGAGGTTGTCCATCTTCAAGTTCATTATCAGCAACCATGAAACTATCAAATGTAAAACCACCATCATCTGGATACTCATATTGCCAGTACCATTGATGACCAATGACCTTTAACGTCATTTCAGGATTGTTTGTTTTGTCCATGAAGTAAAGAAGCTTTAGGGAGGTCACAGAAATAATGACTAAAATTACAATGGGAACAACTGTCCACGCCACTTCTAATAAAGTATTGTGGGTGGTTTTCGAGGGGATTGGGTTTGCTTTTTCGTTAAAACGCACACTCACGTAAATAAGTAGCGCTAGCACGAAAATAGTAATTGACACTAATATGTACAAGAGCATGTCGTGAAAGCTATGGATCTGTTCCATAACAGGTGTGGCTGCTGGCTGGAAACCCATTTGCCAAGGCTGCGGCTGATCTGCAAAAACTGAATATGAGCCACCAAAGTATAGTGGAAAGATTAGCCAAAAAGCTAAAGTTTTAATTTTTTTGAAAATGGATTTCATTCAAATTGTCCAATAAGTGGTTCGATAATGATTCCAGATTGGTCATGTGTAGAAAAAATAAATATTAACAATAATTTGATTAATTTTATGCAGTGTCTTAATCAGATCACTGCCTCAATGACTTCTCCGCTATTCTGATGATGATGATGTTCTGATGATGATGTTCTGATGATGATGTTCTGTCACTAATTACTGTACGCCAAGTCTTTTTGAGTTAGCGTTACACGAAGCCATATAAACTAAACTATATTAGAAAATGCTACTAACTACTAACCACGACCTTGAATATCATGGGAATTTGTTATTGGAAAGTGTTTTTTTGTTCACGAGAGTCAACAAAGCGAGAGACATTCTACAAGCACTAGCTACAAGCACTAAAAAAAATATTTTTAAAGAATTTGTGTAAATTGAGATAAAAGTGCAATTTTAAAATTCATTTTGTGCCATTTCTGATTCAAAAATTGTTTTTGGTCTCTTTGCTCTTTTACTCACAGAACCAAAGTCGAAAAATTTCTATAATTCTCGAGTTATGCAAAACAACTATTTCCACTCTGTCATGCTGTTGATTCTGTTGCCTTGTTAATCCCATTCTCATTATTTATTGGTTTATCCTCATTGGCCCCGTTACCAGGATTTTCAGTGACCTCTACCCTTTTTAAGAGAGGTTCATCTGAGTTCTCCTCAGGTTTATCTGCAACCTGTTCATCCGTTGCTGAACCCTCCGAAAGCCCCTTAGTTAAAGTATCATTTTTCTGAGGCCGAGATCGATACTGCCCCTTATTGGTGTCATTTTTACGACCACGACTTTGTTGATTGTTAGGCTTTCCACCCTCTTGGTTGAGAACGCGTTGATAATGTTCGGCATGCTGAAAATATCCCTCTGCAGCAATTCTGTCTCCAGACGAAGTTGCATCGCGCGCGAGAGTTAAATATTTGTCAAGAACCTGCTGCGCTGAACCACGTACTTTCACATCGTTATCAGCACTTCCCCTTGAATTTTGATTACGTTTGCCGCTGTTTCGGCCACGACCCCTACGGGGATTTGAGGCATTTTTCATAAACTTTGTATCTCTATTACAAGCGGGCGCTTAGTAAAAACTCAAAACAGCTTGTGTGTATCTGAATAAGTCCCCAACAAGCTTTATAATAATTAGAACTTGCGATTTGCTAGCCCTATGCACACTCATTCAATTAGTTTGAGTCAACTAGTGTTAAAGTGAAGGATATAAAGCCTTTATACGGCGCCCTAGCGTAAAGTTAATGTAATCTATTTTAGACTACTCTTCTAGACAAAAATAGTCAGGATGGCCCGGCTTTCCAACAATTATTTTTTAAAAACACAAAATTTTACATCTTTGCAGCCACACAACGTCCAATTCCAGAAAGATCCGGATAAATAGAAATATTGCGTAAACCCGCATTTTTTAACAATTTAGACACATCATTTGCCTGATTAAACCCAACCTCAAAGAAAACACTATAGGTCAAATTCTTTGTTTCAGCTAGCAATGAAAGTATAGCTTTGTATTCCCTGAGGCCATCTTCACCTGCAAATAGTGCAATATTTGGTTCGAAACCAACCACATCACAGGAGATTCTATTTCTATCTTTTTCTGCTATGTAAGGAGGATTACAAATAACAATATCGAACTGTTCCATACTTGGCATCACATTATTCCAGTCCATGTGGATAAAATCTACCCGCGACCCCATGCCAAGGTTTTCACAATTAAACTTAGCAATTTTGAGTGCATCTTTGCTAATATCAGTACCAACACCCGTGGCATTTTGATATTCATGCAACAAGGCGAGAAGCAAGCAGCCTGAACCAGTTCCAAGATCTAAAATTCGAGCAGGCCACTTTCTATCCGGATGATTTATGAGGACTGCCTCGATTAACGTTTCGGAGTCTGGCCTAGGAATAAGTGTCTCAGCAGTTACCTTAAAAGGCAAACTCCAGAATTCTTTTTTTCCAGTAATTAAAGCTAAGGGTTCAAACTGGGACCGTCTGAAAATTAACTTACGAACGCATTGCAATTCCCGCTCATTAACTTGTTTTTCAGGATAGCCGAACACCTGTTGAGATGTCATTTTAAGTCCATGAGCAACAATGAGGCGGGCGTCAAGTTGTGCCCCTTTTAAATTTGCACTCCTGAGGGTTTCGATTGACTCTTTTAAGATTTTGCCAACTGTTATCACTTTATATCTGCTAGTAAATTAGACTTATCCTCTGAAATCAGGGCGTCAATAGCCTCATCTAACTCGCCATCCAAGACCCTGTCCAGCTTGTATAGAGTAAGGTTAATGCGGTGGTCAGTAATGCGCCCTTGTGGGAAGTTGTACGTCCGAATTCTCTCAGAACGATCGCCAGAGCCAACTTGGCTTTTACGTGCGGCGGCACGTTCAGCATCTACCTGCTGGCGTTGATGCTCAAATAGCCTCGAGCGTAAAACTCGCATAGCCTTTGCTTTATTTTTGTGCTGGGATTTTTCGTCCTGCTGAGAGACGACTATACCAGTAGACAAATGAGTTATGCGAATGGCACTGTCCGTGGTATTGACTGATTGTCCACCCGGCCCACTTGCGCGAAAAACGTCAATACGTAAATCTTTATCATCAATATGAACGTCAACTTCCTCCGCTTCTGGCATTACGGCAACCGTTGCTGCTGAGGTATGAATTCGCCCCCCTGATTCTGTCGTTGGAATGCGTTGGACTCTATGTACGCCAGACTCAAACTTTAACCGTGCAAAAACACCACGACCTACTATAGAAGCTATGGCTTCCTTACAGCCTCCAATACCAGTCTCACTCATTTCTAAGATCTCAAATTTCCAACCACGGTTCTCAGAATAGCGCTGGTACATACGAAAAAGTTCTGCTGCAAAAAGCGCTGCTTCATCTCCACCCGTTCCGGCGCGGACTTCAAGGATAGCATTTTTTTCGTCAGCCTCATCCTTTGGCAACAGAAGCATTTGAATTTTTTTCTCCAGAAGAGGGATGCTGTTCTTTAAATCCTGGAATTCAGCATTTGCCAGTTCACGCATCTCTGAGTCAATCTCTGGATCTGATATCATTTCAGCCAAACTAGATGCTTCAGTCTTAGCCGAGTCTAATTGTGCTATACTCTCAATAATTGGCGTTAACTCGGCGTATTCTCTGGACATATCGGCAAAGGCGTCGGATGAGGCCACACCAGGTACTGCCATTAAATCCACAAGTTCATCATACCTACTAACAACCCTTTGTAAATTTTTAGACAGACTCAATCTCGCCACTCCTTAATTTTTTTTCTCATCATCGAGACCAAATAAAAGACTAATATTTTTTTCTATTTCACGCCAATCATCGGAATCAGCCGCTAATTTTCGAAGAGCCTCAGTTGGTGCATGAAGTAGCCTGTTAATCAAAAGTCTGGTAACTTTTTCAGGGTCACTACCACTATCTTTCAGAACTTGTTTGCGGGTAGTGTTAAAATGAGAACGTAAACGGTTAAGTACCGGAACAGCTGAGCGTTCCGTATGGTCACGAATAAAGAAATCCAGTTCTTCGTCAACAATTCTCCATGCCGCAATTGACTCATCTTCACGAACTGCCCTTCCCTTCATGGCAACACGTTCTAGATCATTCAAACTATAGAAAAAGGCGTCATCGACGCGTTCGACATGAGGGTCAATATCCCCAGGCAAAGCTAAATCTATCAGAAATACTGGCCTGTGACGGCGGCTCTTGATGGCACTTTCCAAAACATCAGCCTTAACCGCATAACGCCGTCTGCCAAGAGAGGCCAAAACAATATCTGCCTCAATCAGAAGATTGGGCAAATCTTCGAAAGCAGCCACATGACAGTTCATACGCTTGGCCATTTCTTCAGCTCTACTTTCTAGCGGATGAATTGTAATAAGCTTACCAATACCAGTAGTGAGCATATTTGAAGCAATTAGCTCTCCCATTTCACCACTACCAATCAGTAAAACACAGCAATTTCTTAAATCACCGTGAAGATCGCCAGCAAGTTGAGTTGCTGCAGCTGCGATAGAGACCGGTCGCTCACCAATAGCAGTTTTTTTTCGTACTTTTTTTGCTGTTGCATATGCAGCCTGCAAGATCGACTCCAAGCTACTAGATGTCATGCCAACTTTCTTTGAGAGACGGTGGCTGGCTTTAATCTGCCCTAGCACTTGAGGCTCACCAATGATTAAACTGTCCAAAGAAGAGGTTACAGCAAAGATTTGGCGTATTGCTTGTTTATTCCAATAGACATACAATTGGCTGATCAATTCTGAGGGTTCTAACTCTGCATGTTGAGCTAGAACTTTGGTTACATTTCCAACCAAATTAACGTCATCAATTGATTTATCTTCGCAAAACGCCTGAATTTCGACCCTATCACAAGTTGACAAAATTATAGCTTGGCCAATCCCAATATTTTTGAGGTCCTCAAGCAAAAAAGGTTCTGCTCCTACTTCAACAAACAAACGATCACGCAAAGCCATAGTGCTAGATCTGTGATTGGCTCCAACAACAAGGACACGGCCTGGCAAAAAATTAATGGGATCAGAAGTATTTACCACAGCTTCGCTAACAATAGCTGGCCAGGTGCTCCTCCAAAGATGCTAACGACACCTCTATCTGATCACCACTTTCCATATTTCTTACAGTTGCCACCCTCTTAAACAATTCTTCCTCACCTAGGATAACTGCTGCAATTGCATTCACACTATTTGCACGCTTCATTCGTTTTTTCATACCTCCCGAATAACTCAATTCAATACAAAAGCCACTTTGGCGAAGCTTCTGTGTGATTATGAGAGCTTGTGTTTGGGCCTCCTCCCCGATTGGAATAACAGCAATAGGACGAGGCCCTCCCTCCGGAGCATCAATCATCATAGCTAGACGTTCAATACCTGCTGCCCAACCAACACCTGGCGTTTGTGGACCACCCATTTGCTTGATTAAACCATCGTAACGCCCGCCTGCTACAAGCGCCCCTTGAGCACCTAGCTGCGTAGTCGTAAATTCAAATGCCGTGTGACAATAATAATCAAGACCACGAACAAGGCGTGGATTGATAACATAATCAACACCAGCTACATTAAGTCCTCTTTTGACATTCTCAAAAAAATCACGAGAATAATCATTAAGGCTATCCATAATCATTGGTGCATTCTTAATAATTACTCTATCACTTTGATCCTTGGAGTCGAGAATTCGCAGGGGATTATGCTTAAGACGCTCACGGCTATCTTTAGAGAGCGAATTCATGTGTTCCTTAAAATAATTTACCAGTTTTATACGATAAGCTATTCTACTCTCGCTATCACCAAGACTGTTTAATTCAAGAACAGTTTTGTTACGAATACCAAGCGACTCAAGATAGTGAGAACCCAAGGCAATTATTTCAACATCGGCTAAAGGCCCTTCGACACCGAGAATTTCCACACCAGTTTGATGAAATTGGCGAAGACGACCCTTTTGCGGTCGCTCATATCGGAACATGGGCCCTTGATAAACAAATTTAAGTGGTAAATACTGGGTGAGACCACCTGAGATAAAAGCACGCGCCACCCCTGCTGTATTTTCTGGCCTCAAGGTCAACAAATCACCTGACTTATCTTCAAAGGTGTACATTTCCTTTGTAACTATGTCAGAAGTGTCACCTAGTGTTCGAGAAAACACCTCTGCACGCTCTAAAATAGGCGTTTCTATTTCATCAAAACCATAAAGAGCAGAAATGTCACGAACAGTATCTATGACTTTGCGATGACGTAAGGCTTCATCAGATAATAGGTCACGTGTGCCTCGAACCGGCTGCAAAGTCATGATTTTGACCTCTTCCGTTTAATCATTGTCCACTTCTAGGCGTGTAACGATTAGCTATGTAATCATCAATGACCTTCTTGAATTCTTCTACGATATTAGGACCGCGCAAAATCATTTTCTTTTTACCATCAATAAAAACTGGGGCTGACGGCTCCTCACCCGTTCCAGGTAAACTAATCCCTATATCTGCGTGTTTACTCTCACCGGGACCATTCACAATGCAACCCATAACAGCAAGTTTTAGGTCTTCAGCTCCGACATACTCATTTCGCCATTTGGGCATTGAATGGCGAACATGCAACTGTATTTTTTGAGCCAAGTCTTGAAAAACAGTACTTGTAGTACGCCCACATCCAGGACAAGCCGTGACTTGAGGTGTGAATGATCGCAGTCCCATGGTTTGCAGTAATTCCTGAGAAACAATTACCTCCTGTGTTCTGTCACCTCCCGGCTCAGGCGTCAAGGAAACTCGAATAGTATCTCCAATACCCTCTTGCAATAGTACTCCCAAAGCGGTGCTTGAGGCGACAATACCTTTTGATCCCATGCCTGCCTCTGTAAGCCCCAAGTGCAGTGAGTAATCACAACGCACTGCCAAATCTCGATATATGGCAATCAGATCCTGAACTCCACTAACCTTACAAGATAGAATTATCTTATTCGCACTCATACCCAGTTCGAGTGCTCGTTTGGCGCTATCCAAGGCAGACCGAATGAGTGCTTCACGAGTAACATAAACAGCCTCTAGAGGCTCTGCAAGTCTGTGGTTTTCGTCCATTAATGATGCTACAAGTTCTTGATCTAAAGATCCCCAGTTAACCCCAATTCTGACCGGACGATCGAACTTAAGCGCAGTTTCAATCATGGTTGAAAATTGCTTATCCTTTTTTTCCTTAAAACCCACATTGCCTGGATTGATACGGTATTTTGACAAAGCTTCAGCACAGGCTGGATTATCTTTTAAAAGTTTATGACCTATGTAGTGAAAGTCTCCTACTAACGGGACTGATATACCCATAGCTTCTAAT
>CACKCT010000020.1:0-20018 GCA_902598645.1 Rhodospirillaceae bacterium
GTTTTAGATTTATGAATGTTATCGATAGCAAGACGAAGTTCAAAGTTTTTTGGTTGTCGAAATCGGGCAGCACAACGAACAAGTATGAGAGCACCAAAGCGAAGCAGTACAATTGTTATGGGAATTGAAGGTGCTAATGGTTTCAAACGTATGCCCAGCCTTCGTGGACGTATTGTAAAAATTGATGGCATAGCTGTAGAAAATGTGACTGTTGAAAAAGGATCACAATGGGCAATAAATGGGGACCGAGCTTTAACATCATCAGCCACACCAACGGAAGGGTCAAATATCATCAAGGGAGAATGGTGGCCAGAAAATTATTCAGGTCCTCCATTAATTTCACTAGACTCTGGACTTGCCAAAGGCTTTGGCGTCGACATCGGTGATAGTCTGACTTTGAACATATTGGGCCGAGAAGTTAAGGGCACCATAAATTCTCTACGCGAAATTGACTGGCGTTCACTTAGATTTGATTTTGCAATCATCTTCGCACCTGGTCCTTTGGAGGGAGCGCCTCATACTCATATCGCAGCTGTGAAGGTCTCGTCAGAAAATGAAGATTTAATGGAAAATACAGTCTCCTCGCGCTTTTCTAACATTACCTCGATCAGAGTTCGAGAAGCACTAGAAGCAGCTGCCAACATACTTAAGGGAGTGTCTGGTGCCATCAGCGGTACAACATTGATCACTATTTTTACGGGTGGCTTGGTCATGGCCGGTATAATTGCTGCAGGACAACGCGGCCGTATTTATAACACCATAATTTTTAAGGTTCATGGGGCAACTCGCAATCGCCTCGTTAAAATTTACTTTATTGAATACAGTATATTGGGTGTAACAACAGGCATTATTGCAACAACAATAGGCACCCTTACAGCATGGGCAGTCATAGTTTTCCTAATGCACATCAACTGGTCTTTCTACCCACAAGTGGTAATTACAACCGTAATCATTTGTTTGTTTGTAACTGTGTTTGCTGGATACCTTGGCACATGGAAAGCACTAGGGGAAAAATCTTCGGTACATCTACGTAACAGATAAGTTTTTTGTCCAAATATCGACAAATCCTTGATTTATTATGTTTTACTGCCATATTAAGCAAAGATAAGTTCGTTTCTAAAAAAGAGGTTCTAAATGTCCGATTTTAATAGCAGGTTCACATTAAGCACTCAGTCAACATCAAGGGCACAAGCAAGTGTTGAAATAGACACAGGACTGCGCGAGTATATGTTGCGCATCTACAATTACATGGCATCGGCACTAACTCTTACAGGCATAGTTGCCTACTTCAGTGCTAATACTCCAGCCATAATCAATACCCTTTATTCTCTAGGTCCGTCAGGTCAGGTAGAACCAACCGGACTTGCTTACTTAGTTATGTTCTCTCCATTAGCTTTTGTTTTAGTGTTATCATTTGGTATTAATAAAATGCAAGCGTCGACTGCACAGGCTGTATTCTGGGCTTTTGCAGCGATCATGGGACTATCACTTGCAAACATCTTTTTACTTTATACTGGAGCATCAATCACGCGGGTATTTTTCATCACTGCCGGTACATTCGCTGGAATGAGTTTGTTTGGCTATACGACCAAACGAGATCTTAGTGGTATGGGGTCATTCCTGATGATGGGTCTAATTGGTATTATTATTGCCAGTGTCGTGAATATATTTCTAGCATCATCAGCTCTTCACTTCATAATTTCCGTTATTGGCGTTCTAGTTTTCGTTGGCCTAACCGCTTATGACACCCAGAAAATTAAATCCATGTATTTGGAGGCAGATGCCTCGGAAGTGGTGGCAAAAAAGGCTATCATGGGTGCTCTAACACTATATCTAGACTTCATCAACTTGTTTGTCATGTTGCTCAGATTATTTGGTGAACGCAGATAAATTAAACTTTAAGTTATTACTAGAAACCCGGAGCATGACTCTCCGGGTTTTTTTAAATATGCTTCAGGCAGACTAGGATATTAATAAAACCTATTTTCTTTTTCCGTTTTCAGTTGTGAACAGCACCTAAATGACTCATTAAAGTGCAACTACCGGGAGCTTATTTTAAACGAGTTTGTTTGGTGGTTCTTCTCCAGCAAAAACGGCATCCAAATTATCAAGAGCCGTGAAACCCATAGCATTTCGTGTTTCGACTGTTGCACTACCAAGATGAGGTAGTAAAAAAGCATTTTTGCAGTCCCAGTAACCAGGATTTAGCTTTGGCTCCCCGTCAAATACATCCAGTCCTGCTGCAGCAACACGGCCTGATTTGAGGGCTTCTATCAAAGCTTCATCGTCTACTATTGGGCCTCGTGCTGTATTTATCACTACTGAATTTTCAGGCAGTAATGCAATACGGTCTTCATTTAAAAAATACTTAGTATCAGGTGCTAAAGGGCAATGCAGAGAAAGAAAATCACTAACTTTCAACAACTCTTCTGGCGTCTCATGATAAGTTGCACCCTCTTCAAGTTCCGGGCTTAAACGGGTTCGATTATGGTAGTGAATTTTCATTCCAAATGCCCGTGCACGCAGGGCACAAGCTCTGCCAATATCCCCCATGCCAAGAATACCAAGACGTTTTTCTTGCATTGAGAGTCCCATCAACTGGGTTGGAGTCCAGCCGCTCCACTCGCTTGTAATCATTTCAGCACCTTCACGTGCTCGCCTTGAAGCACCCAAAATTAGCAACATTGCTATATCCGCCGTTGCCTCCGTCAGAACGCCCGGAGTGTTAGTTACTATAATTCCTCGTTCTTTAGCAGCCTCAAGGTCAATATGCTCATATCCAACTGAAAACGTAGCTATAGCCCTAATACTCTCCGGTAGTCGTTCAATTACGCCACGCGACATGTCATTCGTAAGTGTACATAACACTGCATCCTTATCTTGGGAGAACTCAATCATTTGATCCGCACCATATGGCACGTCATCGTTATTAAGTGTAGTTTCATAGGTAACTTTCGCACGGTTTGTAACTGCAACAGGTAACTTTCGCGTTATTAGAATTTTTTTCTTATTCGGCATAAATAACCTCCAATCAACTTTAGTACTGAGTTATCGCTGGTAAACCATCCCAACGCAAGTAAGCTTTGGTCTACGTGATTATTTTTTGGGGTGGACGCAGAGATAAGTCATAACTACATATTTATAAACGTAATGTAGTTACTTTAAGTCAGGAGTAAAAAATGAAAAAAGCAACTTTTGCAGCAGGCTGTTTTTGGGGTGTCGAGGCAACTTTCAGAAGGATAAACGGTATACAATCCTCAACAGTCGGGTATCAAGGCGGTAGTTTTGATAATCCAAGCTATGAAGATGTCTGTACTGGCAAGACCGGACATGCGGAGGTTGTTGAACTTATTTATGATCCAGACATAGTTTCATATGAAGACTTGCTCAATACATTCTGGGCTTGTCACAACCCCACAACTCTTAATAGGCAAGGCTTGGATGTAGGCACCCAGTATCGCTCAGCTATTTTTTTTCACGACGAAGAACAAAAAAAATGTGCTGAAGCCTCTATTAAATCAAATCAAGGCTTGTGGTCTAAGCCAATCGTCACCGAAATTAAACCAACATCAACTTTTTATAAGGCCGAGGAGTACCACCAACAGTATATTGAAAAGCAACGTTAACAAATACCTTGCTAGTAGCCTCCTAAAAAAGTGTCCCTTTGTGGGATAAATTAGCGAGAAACATCAAGGTATTTTCCAAAAAAAATTTAGTCAACAAATTTTAAAATCAATTAAATGTTAATGTTAACAGATATTAAAAAAATATTTTAAAAAAGCACTAGGATAGATATGGCAATACTGTTTTATAGATTATAAAGAAATTTTTATGTATATTGAACAATAATTACTAAAAACAATTAAAAATAATAATAATATTACATCATTAGAAAATAAATAATAAACTTCATATCAATGTGTTGATAGTGAATTGTTCTTTTGATAGAAGACTAATAATTATCAAGATGAATTGGCTGTATCAGTAGCCACCAGCATCAAAATACCTTAAAAAATTCACTTTTTTGTGAGTGCCTTTATTTATATCCCCACAAAAGTTAAACATATGTGAAACAAAAAAAATGTTTGATTTTTTTATGTTAAGGATAGGGAAAATACTTAGTTATGAGTGATGTGACACTTATCGATGGTAAAGCTTTTTCTATAGGATTACGTGAACGAATTAAAGAGGAAGTCATCCACCTTAAAAAAAATCATAATATAACACCTGGTCTAGCCGTTGTACTAGTTGGAGAAGATCCCGCGTCTCAAGTCTATGTTCATAACAAAGGAAAACAGACATTAGAAGTTGGTATGAATTCCTTCGAACGAAGGTTCGAAAGTGATATTACACAAAACACACTTCTTGAGTTAATTGATGAGCTAAATGCTGATGAGAACGTTAATGGAATATTAGTTCAACTGCCACTTCCCAAACTTATAAATGAAGCTGCCGTGTTGGAGGCTATCAACCCCAACAAGGATGTAGATGGTTTTCACCTAGTAAATGTTGGTCGCCTTGGAACAGGAGATGCAAATGCTATAGTACCCTGCACTCCGCTGGGTTGCCTCATGATGTTAAAAGACAGATTGGGTGATCTTTCAGGATTAAAGGCACTAGTATTGGGTCGCTCAAATATTGTTGGAAAACCCATGGCTCAATTACTTCTATCACAAAGTTGTACTGTCACCATCGCCCATTCGCGAACAAAAGACTTAGCAAATGAATGCCGTCAAGCTGATATACTGGTTGCAGCAGTCGGGCGTCCACAGATGATTCCTGGCGATTGGATAAAACCAGGGGCAACCGTCATTGATGTGGGTATTAACCGTATTGATGCACCTGAAAAAGGTGCCGGCAAAACAAGACTGGTTGGCGATGTAGATTTTACTAGTGCAGCCAAGATAGCAGGTGCAATTACCCCTGTACCAGGAGGTGTGGGGCCAATGACTATTGCATGTTTACTTAGAAACACCCTAGCAGCTACTTGTCTGCAACATGGTCTTAAGGTTCCTGAAGTTTAGAATCAAAATTAACAAATTATATTTAACAACCGAGCCGAGGAAAAAAAGTGTCCGATATAGAAATTGCACGTAAAGCGACTATGAAGCCTATTGAGGAAATAGGTGCTCAACTAGACATACCAAGAGATCAGCTGCATCATTTTGGCCCAACAAAAGCGAAGCTGTCATACGATTTCATAAAGTCACTAGAAGGTAAGCCTGATGGCAAGTTAATACTAGTAACTGCAATCACACCAACACCAGCTGGTGAAGGTAAGACGACAACAACCGTTGGGCTTGGTGATGGTCTAAACAAGATTGGGAAAAAAGCAACAATTTGTGTTCGTGAACCCTCACTTGGTCCCTGTTTCGGCATGAAAGGTGGCGCTGCTGGTGGAGGGTACGCCCAAGTTGTTCCAATGGAGGACATAAATTTACATTTTACTGGAGATTTTCACGCCATAAGCGTTACTCATAATTTGTTGTCTGCATTAATTGATAACCATATTTACTGGGGCAACAAACTAGAATTTGACACTCGCCGAGTAACATGGCGTAGGGTTGTAGATATGAATGACCGTGCTTTAAGGAGCATTGTAACGTCCCTTGGCGGTGTGGCCAATGGTTTTCCTCGAGAAAGTGGTTTTGATATCACCGTTGCCTCGGAAATTATGGCTATTTTTTGTCTAGCAAAAGATCTCGCTGATTTAGAAGAGCGTATTGGACGTATTGTCGTTGGCTACAAGCGTAACCGTGAACCAATACTCGCATCAGATCTAAAAGCTCAAGGGCCAATGACTGTTCTCTTGAAAGACGCACTTCAACCAAACTTGGTGCAGACCCTAGAGAATAATCCAGCTTTTATTCACGGTGGCCCCTTTGCTAACATTGCGCATGGGTGTAACTCAGTTATCGCCACTCGCACGGCACTTAAACTTGCTGATTATGTTGTCACAGAAGCGGGGTTTGGAGCCGACCTTGGAGCAGAAAAATTCTTTAACATCAAGTGTCGACTGGCAGGCCTCAGCCCAAGTGCGAACGTCATCGTGGCAACCATACGTGCATTAAAAATGCATGGTGGTGTCGAGAAGAGCGATCTTGGTACGGAAAATGTTAATGCTGTTACTGAGGGCTGTGAAAACCTCCATCGTCATATTCACAACGTCAAGTCCTTTGGTATTCCAGTAGTAGTTGCAGTTAATCGGTTTTCCTCTGATACAGATGCAGAAGTTGAAGCCGTTCGTAATGGTGTTGATGGTCTGGGAGTTGAAGTCATCGATTGCACCCACTGGGCTGATGGTTCAAAAGGCACTACAAAGCTAGCCGAGTACGTTGCAAGGATGGCTGATGAATGCACTAGTCAGCTCAAACCACTTTATGAAGATTCTCTACCTTTGTGGGAAAAAGTAAGAGCGGTGGCAACAAAGCTTTATGGAGCGGAGGATGTCGTTGCGGACAAGAAAGTACGTGATCAATTCGATGAACTCCAAAATACAGGATATGGTCATTTACCTGTTTGTATGGCTAAGACCCAATATAGTTTTTCAACAAATCCCGAGCTCAAGGGCGCACCTTCCGGCCACGTTCTTTCTGTACGTGAAGTAAGGCTATCTGCTGGTGCAGGATTTGTGGTAGTAGTGTGTGGCGAAATAATGACCATGCCAGGTCTACCAAGCATCCCAGCAGCCAACTCAATTGCACTCAATAGTGAAGGAGTAATAGACGGCCTGTTTTAATCCTATAAGTCTTCGTTTGCGTAAAACTCCTGAAGTACTCTAACCACCTCAGGACGACTAAACTCCTCTGGGATTTCTTCGCCATTCACCAGCATTTCTCTCAGTCGAGTTCCAGAAATATTTAATCTCTGGCTCTCGTCAGAAGGACAAGTTCGCCCTGTGGCCATGCCACCGCATAAATAACTATAAAAAGCAATATCTATTTTCAGAGCCTGAGTCTTAAGTGCTCCATCCCAAAGAGTATCAAATATGTGGTGTGCATCGAAAGGCCCGTAATAATCTCCAACACCAGCGTGATCACGCCCAACTATGAGGTGGGAACAACCAAAATTCTGTCGAACAAGTGCGTGGAGTAAAGCTTCACGTGGACCCGCATAACGCATTTCAATAGGATAACCTCCTTGAATCACTGTGCCCTCAACGAAGTAATTATCAATCATAGCCTGAATTGCTCTGGTACGGGTTTCGGCTGGAATGTCACCAACTTTAAGCTTTCCAAGAACTTGATGAATAAAAACACCATCTGTGATTTCTATGGCAATTTTGGCAAGGTGTTCGTGGGAACGATGCATTGGATTCCGCGTTTGAAAAGCTGCGACCCTAGACCAACCACGTGCATCAAACAAAGCTCTAGCTTCCGCGCAGTTAAAATGCAGGTTCGGGAACTGCTCTTTATATATACCTTCTCTTAGTACCCGCAAAGAACCGCCAAGGTTCACCTCTTTTTGCTCCATCACCTTGGCAACGCCTGGATGTGCCTCTTCCAAAGTTGCGTAAACATTTTGACACTCAAAATTCTTATCTATGCCAAATTTATCACTAACGTGCATGAGAGCCATAATTTTGTCACTTTCCGAGTCAACAAGGGCAATTTCTTCATGATTTGTAATATTGTTTGCAATCTCTTCGGTTGTCGAAAGGGTTATAGGTATGGGCCAAAAAGTCCCATTGGACAGTCTCATATCAGAGCAGACCCCTCTCCAGTCAGCTTCATCCATAAAACCATTTAATGGTGTATAGGCTGCCATTGCAAACATCAAAACATCTGAAGTTTCCCTTGATGTCATGTGAACCTGTTTCAAGGTTTCAGCTCTCTTCAGTTCAGCTGCACGCTCACTTTCCGGAACCAGCAGGGACTTAAGATCTTCTCCACCGTGTGGTGCTACCAACTTTGACATAGTTATATTTTTCCAGTCATTAAATAAATTTTTTGTTTAGGTTGTTTATTGTGCTGCCACAACGTTGACCTTAGTTATTCTGCATGCAGCAAATTTAAATTCCGGTATTTTACCATAGGGATCAACCTGTGGATTTGTAAGGATATTTGCGGCAGCCTCAACGTAGGCAAATGGGACAAAAATCATATCTTCAGATATTGCTCTGTCTGCACGTGCCATAATAGAAATTGAACCACGGCGAGTTTCTATGGTTATCATGTCCCCTGCCGTAATGCCATTTATTTTCATTGTTCTTGGATTAAGTGATGCATTTGCTTGTGGCTCAACAGTATCAAGAACATGTGCTCTACGCGTCATTGAACCAGTATGCCAATGTTCAAGCTGGCGCCCAGTAGTAAGTATTAGTGGGTAATCTACATCTGGCGTCTCCGCAGGGGCAATTATTTTTGCGGGAGTAAAGCGCGCCCTACCGTCCGCACGGGGGAAACCATCCCCAAATACGATTGCCTGACCCGGGTCAGTCTCATTTAAAGAGGGATATGCAACGACATCTTCTTTTTCCAAACGCTCCCAAGAGATGTTATTTAATGACTTCATTGAACGTTTCATTTCAGAAAATACTTCTCTTGGATGAGTGTATGTCCAATTGAGGCCTAATCTTTTAGCGAGTTCTACTGTAATCCACCAATCCTCTTTAGCTTGGCCAGGGGGCGCAATTGCAGGTCGGCCCATCTGAACCTGTCTATTAGTATTTGTAACTGTTCCTGTTTTTTCTGCCCATGCCGAGGCTGGTAAAATAACGTCTGCATAATTCGCAGTCTCAGTAAGGAAAACATCTTGTACCACTAGATGATCAAGCTTAGACAATGCATCACGGGCATGTTCAACATCCGGGTCTGACATTGCAGGATTTTCACCCAGAACATACATTGCCGATATATCACCATCATGAACTGCATCCATAATTTCGGTAACTGTCAAGCCTTTCTCTCCTAAAATATTTTCGGATTGCCAGATCTCGTTAAAAGCTGATCGAACACCATCATCTGTAACACTTTGATAATCAGGAAGAAACATTGGGATTAGACCTGCGTCTGAAGCCCCCTGTACATTATTCTGGCCCCGCAATGGGTGTAACCCCGTGCCAGGACGACCAACCTGACCACACATCAACGAGAGAGAAATCAAACAACGTGAATTATCAGTTCCATGAATGTGCTGAGATACCCCCATACCCCAGAAAATCATAGCTGACTTTGCACGCGCAAAATCACGGGCGACAGCTCGAAGGGTCGAAACATCAATCCCACAAAATTCAGACATTTTTTCTGGACTAAAATCTTTCAAATGCTCTTTCATAGCATCCCAATTTTCAGTATATCCATCTATGTACTGTTGGTCATAAAGCTCTTCTTCAACTATCACATTCATAATTGCATTGAGCATCGCAACGTCTGACCCTGGACGAAACTGTAACATATGAGTTGCATGTCTTTTCAATCCATGCCCTCTCGGATCCATCACAATTAGCTTGCCTCCGCGCTTGGCAAATTGTTTAAAATAGGTCGCTGCAACTGGATGGTTTTCAGTTGGATTAGCACCAATCACGATTGCCACATCAGCATTTTCTATTTCATTGAATGTCGCTGTTACCGCACCAGAACCAATATTTTCTATTAATGCTGCAACTGAAGACGCATGACAAAGTCGAGTGCAATGGTCAACATTGTTATGAGCAAAACCTTGACGTATTAATTTTTGAAATAAGTATGCTTCTTCATTTGAGCATTTTGCAGACCCAAATCCAGCTACGCGGGTGCCAGAAATTTCTCTATTTTTAGCCAAACCTTTTGCAGCTGAGTCCAACGCCTCATCCCAGCTTGCTTCACGAAAATGTGTGAATGGGTTTGAAGGGTCAACGTTAAGACCTTTGGGTGGTGAATCATCACGACGGATTAATGGTGCAGTAAGGCGATGACTATGATGTACATAATCAAATCCAAAACGACCTTTTACGCACAAACGGTTTTCATTAGCTGGACCATTCACACCCTCGACGTATTTTATTTTATTGTTTTTAATTTTGTAAGATAACTGACACCCAACTCCACAATATGGGCAAATTGATTTAACTTCGCGATCATAGTCTGCCCTATCACCAATTTGGTCATCATTCAGAACTGTTGCAGGCATCAAGGCACCAGTAGGACAAACCTGCACACATTCACCACAAGCAACACATGTTGACTTTCCCATCGGGTCATCCATGTCAAACACAATTTGGGCCTCGTAGCCTCTTCCTGACATACCTATCACGTCATTAACTTGTACTTCCCGACAAGCGCGAACACACAAATTACAATGGATACACGAATCTAAGTTTACCCGCATAGCAACGTGGCTATCGTCTAAAAGTGGTACATGCGAGGGATCCTTGGCTGGAAAGCGACTTTTTCCAATACCGTTGAGTTCTAACATCTCTTTAAAGTGTGAGGAGGCGTCATGAGCTTTTGCTGGCTGATCAGCTGCCAGAAGCTCCGCAACCAAAGCTCGCGATCTTTTAGCACGATTTGTATTGGTATGAACTACCATATTTTCTTGAACGGTTCGTATACAAGATGCGACTAGAGCTCTTTCACCCTCTATCTCAACCATACATGCACGACAATTACCATCAGAGCGGTAACCTGGCTCAGGTTTATGACAAAGATGAGGAATAAGTTCACCTTCAGCCTTTGCCGCCGCCCAAATACTAGTTCCTTCAATGACAGTCACATCTTTGCCGTTGAGAGTAAATGTCACTTTTTTCTGCGGCATGGAGTCAAGCATAATTCACCTTAACTAATCTCACTTTGAAAATGTTTCATAGTTAAACGAATTGGGTTTGGCGCAGCCTGACCTAAGCCACAAATAGATGAGTCCTGCATCACGTCACTCAAATCATTGAGAAGTAACTGGTCCCATTTATCTTCTTGCATTAGCTTTACAGCTTTACTACATCCAGTTCTGCACGGTGTGCATTGTCCACAACTCTCATTTTCAAAAAAACGTAACATATTTAGAGCTGCATCCCTAACTCTGTCTTTATCTGAGAGGACAACAACAGCAGCCGATCCAATAAAACTGCCATGTGGCTGCAAAGTATCAAAATCCAGAGGTATATCATTTAGTTTAGCCGGTAAAATACCTGATGATGGGCCCCCCGGCTGATAGGCTTTGAACACATGTCCATCTGCCATTCCACCAGCTGCTTTAATAATATCAACAATTGTTGAGCCCGACGGTAACAAATGCACTCCTGGTTTGGCAACACGTCCGGAAACTGAAAAACTACGCAATCCACGGCGGCCATTTTTTTCGATCGATGAAAAAATTTCAGGTCCCTCACGACAAATTCTAGCTATCCAATATAACGTTTCAATATTATGAACTAGGGTTGGACGATTAAAAATACCAACTTGCGCAACATAGGGTGGACGGTGCCGCGGTAAACCTCTTTTTCCTTCAATAGACTCAATCATTGCGCTTTCTTCACCACAAATATACGCACCCGCCCCCCGGCGTAAATCAATATAACCTTTGGATACAAGGCCAGAAGCCTCAAGCGCTGCAATTTCATTACGTAATATTTCAAGGACAACAGGGTATTCATCTCGCATATAGATAAAACACGTTTCTGCTTCAACAGCCCACGCTGCTATCAACATTCCCTCGAGGAACAAATGGGGCGTTCGCTCTAGGTAAAAGCGATCTTTAAATGTTCCAGGTTCGCCCTCATCACCATTTACTGCTAGGAACCTTGAACCTTCGTATGATCGAACAAAACCCCATTTTTCCCCGGATGGAAAACCAGCGCCTCCAAGACCACGCAATCCACTTTTAGTTACACGATCTTGAACAAGCTTCCAATCCCCATCATTTCTTAGTTCTTCTAATTTAGTGTATCCTCCATCAGCGAGGTATTCTTCTAGATTCTGATAATTTGTTACATGCGGATGTGTATCACCTGATGCAATGGCAGACTCAACCTTTTCTTTAGTCGCAAAGTCAATATGATTATGACCAATTTCGAGTGCGGGGGCTGTGTCGCAACGCCCCATGCACGGCGCTCTTAATACCCTAACTTTCTTGGGATCTAGTCCTTTGAGTAGTGCGCTATGTAAAGATTGTGCGCCAGCGAGCTCGCAAGCCAAAGACTCACAAACACGAATTGTTAAAGCTGGTGGAGGCGCCTCCCCTTCATGTACTACATCAAAATGTGCATAAAATGTAGCCACCTCATAAACTTCTGTTTGGCTTAGTCTTAACTCATCAGCCAAGGCTGTCATATGCGGTAATGATAAATAACCATATTGGTCTTGAATAAGGTGCAAATATTCTATCAGTAGATGTCCCTCTCGGGGTCGCTCTCCAAGCAACTCACGGATTTGTATTACCGATGTGTCTTCTAGCTGTCTTCCCTTGGGGGTTTTTCGACCCTTGCCTGGCGCTGACTTCCAAATGCCCGCATCCAAATTTGTTGTATCCAACAGATGTTCTCCTTGGCGTTACTGACGCTTAAATCAAGTGATAGCTTGCGGGGGTCAAATTAAAAGGTCTTTCTTTGGGGCGCATTTTCGGAAAATTTATATATCCCTACCATAGACGATCGATACGTTTGAGACCCTTTTTCAAAAGCTATATGGAAAGGTTTATACATTCTTACTTTCACATGTTGACTAAGTAATCTACTTTAATGGTAGGCTATAAAAAAACATACTAATATCTTAAATCTTTCAGGTATTTTTGTGTATGGAAAAATATCATTACATTTGATAAAATAAATAGTGATTGAGTATTAATATTTCAACCTGAAGTTGGTAACAGTAATAATAGATATCATAACGACAATCTAATCTAGTCGCATCAGGTTACTTCAGTTATTTCTCTCTAAGCCAAAGTAAGACAAATGATAGATAGCCTAATAAAATCATTCAGCGAATACAAGGTGGTGTGGATGCTGGTCTTATTTTCCGGTGTGCTTTACTGGGCTTTTAAAACGCGGTTTCATCGTTAGTCAATAAGCCTAGAGGTAAGTACTCCCTTGTCTCTTGCACCAAAAAGGAAATGTTTTTTGATTGCCAACAAAGAAAAGGAGAAAATAACTGTTACTGGCATACGTGCCCGAAAGGGTGGTAACCCACTAGTTTGTCTGACTGCTTATACTTCCCTCACCGCGCAATTACTTGATGATCATGCCGACCTACTGTTAGTAGGAGACTCGCTTGGCATGGTTCTTTACGGCTTAGACGACACACTTGGCGTTACACTCGACATGATGATTGCACATGGAAAAGCAGTAATGCGCAGATCAAAAAAAGCATGTGTCATTGTAGATATGCCATTTGGCTCATATCAAGAAAGTCCCAAAATTGCCTTCAGAAATGCTTCTAAAGTTATGAAGGAGGTTGGTTGCGATGGCATTAAACTTGAAGGGGGCATTGAAATGGCAGAAACCATTTCTTTTTTAACCGAGCGTGGTATTCCTGTCCTTGCCCATGTCGGTTTATTACCCCAATCAATCAACACAACAGGGGGTTTTCACTCACAAGGCAAGAATGACCAAGAGGCTGACAGAATATTAGCTGATGCAATTGCAGTTACAGAAGCAGGTGCATTTGCTAGTGTAATAGAAGGCACGATCGAGCCTCTGGCAAGAAAGATAACAGAAATTATTCATATACCAACCATTGGAATTGGGGCATCCCCAGCTTGTGATGGACAAATTTTAGTCACAGAAGATTTAGTCGGACTGTTCTCAGACTTTACTCCCAAATTTGTCAAACGGTATGCAGACCTAGGGCAACAAATTTCTGTTGCAGCAAAACAATATTCTGAGGATGTTCGTTCTAGAAAGTTTCCTGGACCAGAACATTGTTTTAACATACAGCCATCAAACAATAAAAAAAGAGTCAGGTAACTCTAAATGTTAAAAATTGTGCGTAGCATTAGTAATTTACGCAAACAAATTTTGAACTTGCGGAATGAAGGCCATAGTGTAGGTCTAGTCCCAACAATGGGGGCACTTCATTCAGGTCATATGGCCTTAATCTCAAAATCTATCAAAACTTGTGACCGCACAATTGTTTCACTATTCATTAATCCCAGACAATTTAGCGACGGGGAGGACTTTGAGTTCTATCCACGAAATGAGCAAAAAGACGTAGCAAAATTAGAGTCGGCTGGCGCACATCTTTTATTTGTCCCAAACATCAAGGAAATGTACCCAGATGGCTTTTCCACTCATGTCAGGGTTGATGGTTTGAGTGATCTATTAGAAGGGACACACCGTCCTGGTTTTTTTGATGGTGTTGCAACTGTTGTTCTAAAGCTGCTTAATCAAACTGGAACAGATAGGGCTTTCTTTGGTGAAAAAGATTACCAGCAATTATTGATTGTCAAACGCATAGCTCAAGATCTCAATATTAAGACCATTATTGAGGGTGTTAAAACAGTACGAGAGCACAACGGCCTTGCTATGTCATCACGTAATATTTTTTTAAGTAAACTTGAATACAAGGCAGCAGCTTCACTCTATAAAACACTTAAGGCAGTAGCAAAGCACATCAGGCAAGGGGCCAATATAACTACGCAGGAAACTTGGGGTCGTCAAGAATTGCTCAATTCAGGGTTCTCTGATGTTGACTATTTCAGTGTTCTCGACGCCGAGACGTTACAGCCATGTGCTGGCCCAAACCACGTAAAACGTGTACTGGCAGCCGCAAAAATAGGAAAAGTACGCTTAATCGATAACGTGCCGGCCTGAGCAAATGGGAGGCTTAACTGGTGTGTTCTTAAGCGCCTTTCTAGCGGCAACAATATTACCTTTCTCTTCTGAAGTTGTTCTCAGTGCCCTTTATGCTACTGGGGAAAGCACAGCAGTTACTCTCCTGCTCGTTGCTACATCTGGAAATGTGCTAGGTTTACTGATCAAATGGACACTTGGAGTATATCTTCCACATTGGCGAAACCACAAGCTATTCCCCTTTAGCGCAAAACAAGTACGCACGTCTAAATTATGGTTTCAACGATACGGAATTCAGACCCTACTAATAACATGAGTGCCAGTTGTTGGTGAATCCTCTAACAGTAGTAGTGGAATTACTTTGAAGTCAATTTATGGTCTTTTTAATTCTTGTAACAATTAGTAAAGCAATACGTTACATTTTTTGTTATGTGGCTTACAGGAAAAATTCTTTAAGCGATAAAGCCTACACTATAGCATGGATAATAATGAAAAATTTATTACCTCTACTACAAAATTACTACAAAGAGAGGTTTTACTAGACCAACTCTCATCTTAAATACAAATGAACTTCATTAGTCTTAGATTGATTCCCTGTCTTCCCTGACATGGCTACACGTGAAGGTGGCAAACCCATTTCAATAAGCGCACGTAAAACACCTTCGGCGAAACGTTGAGCCTTATTGGAATTTAAAGCAATCCTGGCAGGCCCACCGGTATTTGGGGCTACTGCGACAAGATCAAAGACTGCATCTGGACGACTCTCAAGAACGCGACTCACAGCTGCATAAAGTGCCTGTTGATAAGGAACATTTGGTCTGTCAAACCTAATAACAACTAGCGGGCGTCGCCCTGTGGTATCCGTGGCTCTCGCTGGACCTTTGTAAACAGAATTACCAGCTGCTGCAATAACCGCTTGGTTGGCCAAACTTGCGCCATATATTTCACCACCCTTTATACCAGCGCTGAGTAAATTAAGGTTTGAACGTTCTGTCGCCACGTAATTAGTTTGGCGCCTAACGTCTTCAGCTAATTCCTTGAGCAAACGCTCAATCAAAACAACAGTTCGGTTAACCTCATCCTCTAAAATTGCCAATTGTTTATGATCTTCATCAACAGCTCCTGAGACACTCAATGTGGCTCGAGTTGATTCGGACAGGAATGCGGACATAGTAGAATCAGCAGAAACAGCAGTTGCCAGCCGATTTAATTCGCTGGTATCGGTACTAATTCTCTCTAGATCAGCACCAGCACTATTGTATTGTTGAACTAGAATAGGATTACCTGGCGTGGTACCAACCTGAAGTCGGGTGTTTATACTAGCAACTGTTGCATGATAACGTTGGGCATCTTGAACAATGCGAGCACGTAACTGTTGCAAAGAGCCATTGTGCGTTGATATTGATGCTTGCAGCCTTGATAGTTCACTGCGAAGCTCCTTTACCTTCTTGCCAACAAAAGTTCCTGTTGAATCACCGGGTGTTACCCCTGGTGGTTGAAAATTACCACTTCCCAGAGCTAGCTGAGCTTTGGGTTGAGCAACAACTTTTTGTTGAGGTTTAGTTCCCTCACTAGCTGATTTAGCAGGACCACCTGCAGGATCTTTACCTGTGAGTGAGGGAAATAATGCTTCTTCTGTAAAAGAACACGCAGGAAGCAGCACAGCTAACACCACAGCTAGTGCTTGAAATCCTAATAATTTCGGGATCGTTGACAAATTCATTTCAGCAACAAGGCCTTTGCTTAAAAAAATGCTTTTAACACATTATAGCAACAAATACGCAAAAAAAGCATAAAAATTATAATTGGCAGAGATTACCCCTAACTTTTTATTTGAAATATACTACTCAAAGGAACATGACACGACAAGTACAGATTTTCATTTATCTTCTGAGACTTAAATTAGCTGTGGCTAATTACTTGCCTTATAAAGACCTCTAGAGTAGTGTCGCCACCCTTTGTTGAGTGAAATTTTGTACAAAAATGACGTTGTTTCAGCGCCCGTAGCTCAATTGGATAGAGCATCTGACTACGAATCAGAAGGTTGGGAGTTCGAGTCTCTCCGGGCGCGCCAATAAAATCAATGACTTAGAGGTTAATTCACCATGTGTTGGGTTGGTCTAAAGCCCTCCAAAAGGATACTAGAGGGATAAAAATAAACAAGAATTTATACAAAATCCCCCCAAGTTTCTCTAAGATATTAAATACGTTTTTCCTGCTCATTCCAACATTTTCTTATTAATGTTGAAGAATGAAAACACTACTCACTACATTCTGCCTGTTGATTGCTGTATTTCTTGGAAGTATTGATAAAACATTTACACTTGTAGATTTTAAACTGTTATCTAGTAAGCTACATATGACTTTTCTTCAACAATTTCCGATCCAAGTAAATCATTTATAGCACGCTTGATCCCCATTCTTTTGTCGTTTGTAATATAAACCGATCGCGCAAGTTTTATGAATGAGTCACCAAAATCCTCTATGCGTTCGCAGCTCCGTATGTCATCCTCTATGTCCCACAAATCTTCATTTACTGATTTCAACTCATTCATTAGTTGTTTCAACTTATCTGAGATTGGAATTGACTCATTGTAGGCACTTGTCAGAACATCTAACTCTTTTTTTATGTTTACTAACTTTGTCTGAGCGCTGATTCGTTCTAGCTTGATTTCCAATATCGTAATCTTGTCAATTAATTCGCCAGGGGCGATTGGGACAGAAATATTAATAGACAAAAGTAGCTCCTGAATTTCTTTAAACAACGCTAGTCAAAAAAACTTGCCAAAGAAATTTACACTAAACTTACTCAAAGTATCAATTGCTCACACGTAAATAAAAGTATAGCAATTGTGCCTAAGGAGTCCATTCATGCAAGGTCATTCTGATGGAACACATAATAATCGGCAACGGAATTATTGCTCTAACTACAGCCTTTAGGCTATTAAAAAAGTTAGCTCCGACTGATAACATTAGCATTATCGGGCCAAAAAATCGTCCTGGTTCAGCAACACTAGCAGCCGCCGCAATGTTAAACTCATTTGGTGAGATTGAATCTCATTCTCTCAAATCTGACACGGATATGTATCATTTTGAGTTGAGCCGTCAGGCAGCAAAAATGTGGCCAAATTTTGAATTGGAACTCACTCAGGCAGCCAAAGAACAACTTCCAGTTGGTTACGCAAAGCATAAATTTCATAACGATGGCTTCTTAAACCAAGGAACTTATGTCATTAATAATGCCGCAGCAGATTCTCTTGATGATCAAAATTTTGATTCTATCGTAAGAGCACTTGAGACTTACAACGAAAAATTTGATTTTGTTGATCCTAGAGATATTCCAAATTATTCTCCCGCACAAAAAAGTCGAGCAATAAGGGCACTCCTCATTCATAACGAAGGCTGGTTGAATCCACGCATGGTAATTGAAAAGCTCGATAGCATTTTAATTAACAGCCCACAAATAAAGTTCATTAATGCCAAAGCAGATAAATTAATTTTAGCTACAAATAGCATTGTGGCAGTGGTTCTAGAAAACGGTGTGGCAATCAAAGGTGACATATTTCTCCTAGCTAATGGCTCTATGGCAGGTGATGTGTTGAAGCAAAGTGAGTTTGATCTTAATGTCCAGCCCGTATTTCATGGTATTGGTGTTTCCTTGGAGCTCAAAGCACCAGACACAGCTTTTAATAACTGCATTCGCACACCAAACAGGGGAGGCGCCTGTGGGATCTACACAACCCCTTTATTTAAAGGGCAACAACAAGTTAATGACCACATTATAGTTGGAGCTAGTAATTTTATATCGCCTGCCCCTTTTTTTCATGCACGGGTTGGCAGTGTTAGCAATTTGCTTGAAAGCGCGGTACAGGAAATAAATACAAATTTCTTCGATGCCCAGCTATTGCGAGTTAATGTGGGTTGGCGCCCAACAACTCAGGACACTTACCCCCTCTTGGGGAAAACATCTGTTAAAAATCTTATTATTGCAACTGGAACAAAACGCAACGGATTTCACTTGGCCCCCCTAATTTCACAAATAATGACGGCACTAATGATGAACGAACACGTTGACGAAAGACTTAATGTTTTTGCCCCAGAACGGGAACTTATACGAGAACTAAGTCGTGATGATGCCATAGAAATTGGAGTTAAAAACCTAATTAGCCAGCATTACCAACATGGATATAGGCCCTCAAATATCCGGTTGGAAAGACTAATTCAAGATAGATTCCGAAAAGAACTCGAAGAGTTGCACGAAAAGGTTGGGGCTCTGGAGTGGGGCATACCTCCTGAACTAATCAATATGTACAAAAGAGGCTACGCTAATTGAGCGAGCCCCTGTTTATTAAAAAGTCAGAGGTTAAACTTGAGCGTAAAAAAAATTTTAGTAATAGGAAGCAACTCCCCAACAGCGGCAAGTTTTTGTGCTCATGCCTTGGAGCTTGGCTATGAAGTAATTGCCACAAGCAGGTCTAAAGAACCCCACAAAATATTCCTACCCTACAGGTGGAAAAGTGCTAAGGGGCTTACTTTTAATAGAATAGACATCAATAGTGAGTTGGATGCTCTGAAGGAGTTGATCAAGTTCCACCGACCAAAGTTTATTCTAAACTTTGCTGCACAAGGCATGGTCGCGCAAAGCTGGAAAGATCCAACTCACTGGATGCAAACAAATGTGGTGGCAACAACCGCTCTATTAGAAATTCTTCGCAATTTAGACTTCTTGGATCGCTATATTCATTTTACGACGCCAGAAGTATATGGCTCGACCCCTGACTGGGTCGTAGAAAATCGAAATTATGCTCCCAGCACGCCTTATGCACTATCAAGAGCGGCAGGTGATATGGCTGTTGCCTTATGGACGAAGACATATAATCTGCCAATGATAATAACCCGCTCAGCCAACGTATATGGCGAGGGACAGCAGCTATATCGAATAATACCACGAACCTTCATTTGTTGCCTCACAGGGCAGAAATTACAATTACATGGTGGTGGTTTGTCCCTACGAACGTTTATTCATTTTGATGATGTCTCTCGTGCCTTAATGCTTATCTGTGAAAAAGGAAATAATGGGACGGACTACCATATCTGCACCAAACAAACGATCATGATACGTGAACTTGTTTCAAAGGTGTGTAAAAGCGTAAATGTAAAATTTGATAATGTAGTTGAAGTTGTCGATGATAGGTTAGGAAAGGATCATGCTTATTTACTTGATCCAGAAAAAATAACAAAAGAGCTCGGTTGGCAAGCACAAATCAGCCTTGATGAAGGATTAAAAAGGTGTGCCAATTGGCACCATCAAAATCAT
>CACKCT010000021.1:0-18783 GCA_902598645.1 Rhodospirillaceae bacterium
TTTCACCCCAGCTCCTCATTTCACATACGACCCCAAACAAAGAACATCAGGGTACAAATAAGCTTTACTGCAAAATTATTAATATATTCTTTTCAGGGGACTAGGTAATAATAAACCTTTAAATAATTTACAAGGTTTAGTACATAGATGTGAGAACGTCTTTCAGACGTTTCATTTCTTCAAGTGCACGACCAGTTCCAAGCACAACGCAACTTAAAGGATCGTCTGCCAAAGAGACTGGGAGACCTGTGGCATGACGCAAGACAAAATCAAGATTTGAAAGTAGCCCACCCCCACCAGTTAAGACTATGCCCTTGTCAACAATATCCGCGGCAAGTTCAGGCTCGGTGTGTTCCAGCGCAACCTTAACTGCTTCTATGATAGCCCCAACAGGTTCAGCGAGGGCTTCAGCTGTTTGGCGCTCAGAAATAATTAACTCTTTAGGAACGCCATTCATCAAATCACGTCCCTTGATTTCCATTGTCCTGCCATCGCCTTCATCAGGTGGGCAACCTGAGCCTATTTCTTCCTTGATACGAGCTGCGCTTCCTTCTCCAACCAAAAGATTATGATTGCGTCTTATGTAGGCGATGATTGCTTCATCCATTTTGTCGCCACCCACTCTAACTGAACGTGCGTATACAATTCCACCCAGAGAAAGCACCGCAACTTCCGTTGTGCCACCTCCAATATCGACAACCATTGATCCAGTTGGCTCAGTTACTGGAAGGCCCGCGCCTATTGCCGCAGCCATGGGCTCTTCGATTAAAAGCACTCGCCGAGCACCGGCACTCTCAGCAGACTCTTGAATAGCGCGTCTTTCAACAGCGGTTGATCCAGACGGCACGCAGACAATCACCATAGGACTTGCAAAACTGCGCCTATTATGGACCTTGCGAATAAAATATTTAATCATTTCCTCAGCCACTTCGAAATCAGCAATGACACCATCTCGAAGGGGGCGAACTGCACGTATATTACCCGGAGTACGCCCAAGCATTCGCTTTGCTTCCTCGCCTACTGCGAGAACCCGTTTTTTCCCCTTTACTTCAGCAATGGCGACAACTGACGGCTCATTCAATACAATCCCTCTGCCCTTGACATAAACAAGGGTGTTGGCCGTTCCCAAGTCAATTGCCATATCAGCAGAGAGGAACCCGAAAAGTCTAGCAAACATTCTTTCACGTATCCTTATTTTTATAGTCTTGGGACTAAGCAGTATCAGTATAAAAAATTCTTATTGTCTCTTTTAAAATAGCATCGCAAGTATTACTAGGCGGAAAGCGCAGCAGGTGCAGTTTTTTCACGCTTAACTAAAAGCTTATTTATGGCATTTATATACGCCTTCACAGATGCAACCATTGTGTCGGTATCGGCACTTTGTCCATTGACGGATTTACCATCCTCAGCGAGGCGAACCGTCACCTCTGCTTGAGCATCTGTGCCACCTGTTACAGCATGCACCTGATAAAGCTGTAGATGAGCCTGATGTGGGAACAATTCTTTTATCGCATTGAAGGCAGCGTCAACAGGACCATCGCCCGTGGAGTTGCATTTTTTTCTATCACCATCTATTTCAAGTTCCAATACTGCCTTAGGAGGGTGATGTACTGTTCCGCAATTTATTTCTAGAGATTTTAACTTTAAACGATCATTAGCCCTCACCACTTGGTCATCGACCAAAGCGACAATATCTTCGTCAAAAACATCTTTTTTTAGATCCGCCAAATCTTTGAAGCGTTTAAATGCATCTTTAATAGATTTGTCGCTTAGATCATAACCAAGCTCTTTCAATTTTACTGAAAACGCATGTTTACCTGAATGCTTACCCAAAACTAGCTTTGACTGTCCTAGACCAATTGACTCTGGACTCATAATTTCATAAGTACCGGCATGCTTCAACATACCATCTTGATGAATGCCAGACTCATGAGAAAAAGCATTTGCCCCGATAATAGCTTTATTAGGTTGAATATTAAAACCGGTGATTGTGGAGACCAATTTGGACGCTTTTGTTATCAACGTCGTATCAATATTAGTTTTAAAAGGCAGGTAGTCACTACGTGTTTTAATGGCCATAGCTATTTCTTCAAGAGCCGCATTTCCTGCTCGCTCGCCTAAACCATTCATTGCACACTCTATCTGACGTGCTCCAACTTGAACAGCAGCAAGGGAATTGGCAACAGCTAGTCCTAAATCATTGTGACAATGAGCTGAGAAAATTGCCTTATCCACGTTGGGCACCCTATCAAAAAGCATCTTAAACAGATCGGCAAATTCGTTTGGCACAGCATAACCAACGGTGTCGGGAATATTTATAGTTGTTGCACCACAATCTATTGCGGTTTCTACACAACGACATAAAAAATCATGTTCGGTACGCGACCCATCCTCTGCCGACCATTCTACGTCACCGCAGAGGTTGCGAGCCAAAGTAACGCTCTCCTTGACTCTATCAAGTACTGCCTCTGGCTCCATTTGCAATTTAAACTCCATATGCAGTGGAGAGGTTGATATAAATGTATGAATTCGTCCCCGTGGTGCATCCTTGATAGCATCAGCACAGCGTTCAATGTCAATTTTTGTTGCACGGGCTAAACCACAAATTGTCGAATTTTTAATTGTTCTGGCAATTTCACTTACAGCTTCAAAATCTCCATCAGAAGCTATGGGGAAACCAGCTTCGATAATGTCAACACCCATAGCCTCAAGAATCTTTGCAATTCGTAGTTTCTCATCCAAGTTCATAGAGGCACCTGGAGATTGCTCGCCATCCCGCAAAGTTGTATCAAAAATAATTATTCTGTTTGCATCAATATTACTCATGGGACCAATGTCCTTAATTTTGTTCATATGCAATTAAAAAACTAAGAATTTGATTTTTATAACACAATGTCTAGTTCTTTTTTTTGTCAACCAATTGATTTTGGGCAATCCAGGGCATCATTGCTCGCAGTTTGGTGCCAATTTCCTCAATTGGGTGTTCTGCGTTACGACGACGCGTTGCCTTAAAGGAAGGTTGCCCAGCCTTACATTCGAGTATCCAGTCTCGAGTAAACCGTCCAGATTGAATATCGTCTAATACTCGTTTCATTTCAGCCTTTGTCTCACTAGTAATAATTCGCGGACCAGTTGAGTAATCTCCATATTCAGCCGTGTTGGAGATAGAATAGCGCATATTAGCCATGCCACCCTCGTACATCAGGTCCACTATTAACTTTACTTCATGTAGGCATTCAAAATAAGCCATTTCTGGTGCGTAACCAGCTTCAACAAGTGTTTCAAAACCATTTTTGACAAGCTCCATCAAACCACCACATAAGACAACCTGCTCACCAAACAAATCTGTTTCACACTCTTCTTTAAAGGTGGTTTCAATAATACCGGAGCGGCCACCACCAATACCAGAAGCGTAAGATAATGCAACTTCAAGGGCGTTACCCGTTGGGTCATGCTCAACTGCAACTAAACATGGAACACCACCACCTTTTTGATACTCACTACGTACCGTATGTCCTGGACCTTTTGGAGCTATCATAAATACATCAATATCATCACGGGCTTCTATTAAATTAAAGTGAATGTTAAGCCCATGAGCGAAGGCCAATGCTGCCCCAGGTTTTATATTTTTTTGGATGTGGTCGTAATAAATACCTGCTTGAAGTTCATCAGGACAAAGCATCATGATAACATCCGCCCAGGCTGCTGCTGATTCCACAGACATTACTTGAAGGCCCTCATTTTCTGCTTTTTTACAGCTTGGGGAGCCCACACGAAGAGCAACGCAAACTTCCTTGACCCCACTATCACGAAGGTTTAGGGCATGTGCATGCCCTTGACTTCCGTACCCAACTATGGCGACTTTCTTTGATTTGATCAAATTTACATCAGCGTCACGGTCATAATAAACACGCATTCTTTTGGTTTCCTTCAATAAGAAATTATAATCACCATTAATGTTCCAAAACCGTCACCCCGCGAGCTATGGCAGCAACGCCAGTTCGCGATACGTCAATTAATCCCAAAGGGACCATCAAGTTGATGAATGCGTCTAATTTACTTGTATTGCCAACAATTTCGAAAACAAAAGAGACATTGGTACTGTCAACAGTCCGCGCCCTAAAAATATCTGCGATTCGAAGGGATTCAACTCTTTTTTCACCACTTCCCTGTACTTTTACGAGAGCCACTTCACGTTCAACGTGTGGCCCTTCAACTGTGAGGTCACTAACACTATGTACTGGGACCATTCTTTCCAACTGTGCCTTAATCTGCTCTATGACCATCGGAGTGCCCGAAGTAACAATAGTAATGCGCGAGAGATTATCGACTACATTAACCTCAGCAACGGTCAGGCTTTCAATATTATAACCTCGTCCCGAAAACAAGCCAATAACACGCGCCAGAACACCCGGTTCATTATCAACAAGTACACACATTGTGTGAGAACTTTCTGTGTTATTTTTTTGTGTTACCATTGTTTTATCAAAATACGTTAGCCGAATCTATACCATAACCATGCCATCATCAGAAACTTCTGCATCCAATTTATCGGTGGAGCCAAAAAGAATTTCATTATGAGCTGCGCCTGATGGAATCATTGGAAAACAGTTTTCGTTTGGATCTACGGCAATATCAGCAATTACGGGGCGATCACAAGCAATCATTTCTCTAATAACACCGTCCAGTTGCTCTTTCTTAGTGGCACGCAAACCAACACCGCCATAGGCCTCTGCGAGCTTTACAAAGTCAGGCAACGCCCGCATATAACTCTCCGCACAACGTCCCCCATGCAGTAACTCCTGCCACTGACGAACCATGCCCATGCATTCATTGTTGAGAACAAAGACCTTCACTGGTAAATTATGTTGAACTAAAGTCGACATCTCTTGCATGTTCATTAAAATTGAGGCTTCACCGGCTATGTCAATAACCAGCGCCTTGGGGTGAGCAAGTTGAACTCCGATCGCTGCTGGTAAACCATAACCCATTGTTCCTAGACCACCCGAAGTCATCCAACGATTGGGTTGCTCAAAGTGGTAATGTTGTGCTGCCCACATTTGGTGCTGCCCAACCTCCGTTGTTATGTATACTTCACTATTTGTTTTTGTCAGTTCATAAAGACGCTCAATTGCGTACTGCGGTTTAATAAGCTTGCTAGACTTATCATAACTTAAACTTTTACGCTCTCGCCATCTGTTGATTATTTTCCACCAAGACTTGATAGCTTTTTCATCGCATCTATTTTTACTGCGCTCCCATATCTTAATCATATCCCCCAAGACATGGCTAACGTCGCCAATAATTCCAACGTCAACATTTACCGTTTTGTTTATGGATGAAGGATCAATATCAATGTGTATCTTTGTTGAGTTCGGTGAAAACGCATCAATTCGTCCTGTGACTCGATCATCAAAACGAGCACCTATGCAGAGCATAACATCACAGTCGTGCATAGCCATGTTTGCCTCATAGGTACCATGCATTCCAAGCATTCCAAGAAAATGCTTATCAGATGCTGGTAAAGCTCCTAAACCCATTAACGTCAGGGTGCAGGGGAAATCTGTCGTGTTAACCAATTTTTTCAGCAAACCTGACGCCTGAGGACCAGAATTAATGACACCACCACCTGCATAAATAATCGGTTTCTTAGCACCCGCCATAATTCTGATGGCTTCTTCAATTTTTTTGGTGTCTCCCTTCACCTGCGGCTTGTAGCTTTTATGAATTACCTTTTCTGGGGGAATATAATCACCTTTGGCCATCATCACATCTTTAGGCAGGTCAATAACAACTGGCCCGGGACGACCACTTTTGGAAACAAGAAAGGCCTCATGTATTTGTCGTGCCAGAGAGTTAATATCTTTGGAAAGATAATTATGTTTGGTGCAGGGACGTGTGATACCGGTTGTGTCGGCTTCTTGAAAGGCATCATTACCTATCAGATGAGTAGGCACTTGGCCACAGATGCAAATGATGGGAATGCTATCCATCATAGCGTCCAAAAGTCCCGTTACTGCGTTTGTCGCCCCAGGCCCTGAAGTAACTAATACAACACCAACATTTCCTGTAGAGCGGGCATAGCCCTCTGCAGCATGAACAGCACCTCCCTCCTGACGAACCAAAATGTGTTTGATCTTGTTCTGCATGAAAAGCTCATCATATATTGGCAAGACAGCACCGCCGGGATAACCAAATACTGTATCAACCCCCTGATCATTCAGCGCTTTTAAGAGTATTTGCGCCCCGCTTATCTGGTTTTTAGACATGGCTTTAACCTTTTCATGTATCACAACAAAGTAGGGCCACCAAAAGGCAGCCTTGAAATAAAATTTCAGGTTCTTTTAGTTTATCACTAGCAATTGCTTATAAAAAAAGAAGTTTTCAAAAATAGTCTTTCATGAACCTCTGGTCAACAGAAATTGCCCAACAAATGAAAAGATTTCTGCTTCCAATCTTTCCGAATATTGCGTGTGCAAAGGCAAGTCTGACTCAAGTTGGTTACGGAGCCATGTCATTTGGCGCTTGGCAAACTTCCGAGTTGCCCTTTTAGCATTATCTATGGCGGTTTGCAGATCTTTACCACCAGTTATTACTTCTAGCAATTCTGGCACACCAACAGCTTTCATTGCAGGTAAAAAAGGGTCTAGACTGAGCTTTTCAAGCGCACGTACCTCGTTTAATGCTCCATTTTCTATCATCCTATCAAAACGCTTATTGACACGATCATAAAGAATTTCTCGTTTAGGCAGAAGTGTTATGACACCGTATTTTGCATCCAGCGGTGGTTTAATAGAATGATCACTTTGCCAACTGCTAAGAGGCCTACCAGTAGCTTCAGCGACCTCGTAGGCTCGGATCAGGCGCTGGGTATCCCCAACTGGTATCCTTGCGGCAGAAATAGGATCAATCTCAGCTAAGACCTCTCTGAACACCTTACCACCAAGACTTTCATGGAGAATTGTTACTTTTTTACGTATGCTCCTTGGGACATTTGGGATTGGGGCTAAACCCTCAAGCAGTGCTTTCAGGTACAAGCCAGTTCCACCAACGACAAGAGGTAATTTTCCAATTGCCCATGCTGCCCGAATTTCGACTGTTGCCAAATCAAGCCAACGACCAACAGAACAAGGGTCACCCGCATCCAAAATGCCGTAAAGACGATGTTCTGCTTGACACAAATCTTTAGTGGGTGGGCATGCGGTAAGGACACTCATTTGCTTGTAAACCTGCATTGAGTCGGCGTTAATAATGACCCCAGAAAACTTTTTTGCCACAGAAATCGCCAAAGTAGATTTGCCACTTGCTGTCGGACCGGCGATAATGAGAACTCTTTGAACCACTTTTTGCTCCATAAAGGCCTTGATGAACTACATACTTACACTAATTTGTAACCCTAGCACTGCTATTATTAACAATACAGCTCAAGCGATAGCGATTGATTCCCTTAAAGAGCTTGGTGCGGAAACTAAGAAGACCCAATGGTTGGCTCCCGGAATAGCCTGTGAAATACCTTTTTGTAACTTGGACTTAGAGACAGCAAAAACTACCTTGCAGCATAATTTTCAAGGATTACAAATTGATGTTATCGTTCAAACCTGCGCAAACCGCCGAAAGAAGTTTCTAATTGCAGATATGGACTCAACTATGGTTATTGGTGAGACGCTAGATGATTTAGCAGAGTTAGCAGGTCTCAAGGATGAGGTAGCCACTATCACCAACATGGCAATGAATGGTGAGTTGCAATTTGTCGAAGCACTCAAAAAAAGAGTCAAACTGTTAGAGGGCTTATCCCTTGACGATTTAGAAAGAACTATGTCCAAGATAAAACTTATGCCCGGCGGAAAGACATTAGTTCAAACCATGAAGGCGAATGGTGCGGTAGCCATACTTGTATCGGGTGGCTTCACTTATTTTACAGACCGCGTTCGGGATCTTATCGGTTTTGATGAAGCAAAAGGGAACAAACTTGAGATAAGTAACTCAAAATTAACAGGAGAGGTGTTAGATCCAATTATCGATAATAGTGCCAAGCTCTCGATTTTAAGAAAATTTGCAAAAAAATATAAAATTAACAGAGTAGATACTTTAGCCGTTGGTGATGGAGCTAATGACCTACCAATGCTCCTGGAGGCCGACATTGGGGTGGCTTATCACGCTAAACCCGCAGTCGCCAAAAGAACCCAAGTAAGAATAAATCACGGTGATCTTACCGCTCTTCTCTACTTGCAAGGTTATCGGTTAGAAGAATTCATAATTTAAGATAATATAAAAAACATTCCTAGATGCATGGCAACACTTCCGAGGATACCTTACTAAATGGAAGTAAAGTGTCTGAATAAACTTATTAAGAAAAAAATTAACACAGTTCGACAAGATTGCGACTCAAGAGTGTTGTCCCACCATGAGTGACGGATGTTTTATTGCGATAAACGATAGTGTATTTCGCATGTGAGCAATTACTTTTTAAGTACGGCGGTCACATAGTATCTCATTTTTTAATGATGCTTAGCGCAACAAAACGTAATCCTGATTGGCCTTCCAGAAGCAAAAGAATACGCTTTTTCCCTCTTTTGCGAGCGGAATTAACTCTGTCAACTACCTGCGCTGGGTTAGCTACATCTTGCTGAGAAACCTCAACAATTAGATCACCAGGACGTATACCTTTTTCGAAGGCAACACCATCGTCTGCTACCTCTGTGACGACAACTCCACGAGCATTCGCATCCAATTTAAATTTTTCACGAACAGATGGTATAGCAGCGCTCAATGTCATACCCAAAATACTAACCTTTTTTTCACTTTTTTTAGTCTTCTTTTGAACTTTCTCGGAGTTAGTTGATGCTATTTTTTCCTCATCAAGTGCCCCAATAGTAACATCAATCGTGACTTCTTTACCATTTCGCCAGACAAGCACTTTAACTGGTTTATCTACTTGAGTTTCCGCAACAATGCGAGGCAGTTTACGCATCATAGGAACAGGCTTGTCATCAAACTTAAGTATCACGTCACCAACTTTGATTCCTGATTTTTGTGCTGGACCATCTTCAACAAGGCTAGCCACCAAAGCACCTCTGGCCTTTTTCAAGCCAAGAGTTTCGGCTATCTCTTGAGTCACACCCTGAATATGAACACCTAACCAGCCTCGTTTAACTACACCAAATTTAATCAGTTGCGTAATGATTGGCTGAGCACCCGAGGAAGGAATGGCAAAACCAATCCCAACGCTGCCACCGCTTGGAGAGTATATTGCAGAGTTAATACCAATAACTTTGCCATCTATATTAAAAAGTGGCCCACCAGAATTACCTCTGTTAATCGAGGCATCTGTCTGGATGAAATTATCGTACGGGCCAGACTGAATATCTCGACCACGAGCTGAAATAATACCAGCAGTAACCGTACCACCTAAACCAAATGGATTGCCGATGGCTATCACCCAGTCACCGACTCTAGCATCATCAGAATTTCCAAAGCTGACTGCCACCATCTTATCTTTTGACTTAACCTTTAGAACGGCAATATCGGTTTTTTCGTCTCTACCTACCAATTCAGCTTTCAAGCGATCATTGTCCTGCAGAATGACTGTTATTTCATCAGCGCCTTCAATAACATGGTTGTTTGTAATTACGTAAGCATCACCATTTTTCCCTATATCGACGACGAAACCGGAACCAAGTGATGTTGCATTACGTTGACGACGCTGCTGACCTTGTTGTTGATTTCGATCTAAAAACTCTTTGAAAAATTCTTCAAAGGGTGATCCCGGCGGCAACTGAGGCATTGCTGGGCCACTACGTCCTTTAATCAGTTGTGTTGTAGAAATATTTACAACTGAAGGAAGAAGCTTTTCGGCTAAGTTGGCAAAATTGCCAGGAAACGTTTTAGCTTGTGCAGAAGCCGAGGCCACAAACACCAACAAAACGAATGTTGTTAATAAAGCTAATGCAATGTAGTTATAGTTCTTTGACATTCGTTTTTCAAAACCGTTCACGTTGCATATCTCCTGAAATGCATTGATCTGCTGTTAATTGTAACTGTAGATATTTTCACGTTAAAACAACTTCAGTAAATAATTTATATTCTAGCTCTTCACAAGCCATACGAGAGCAAAGCCTGCAAACGCGGCAAATAGACCAATGGTACGAATATTGGTAACAGGTAGTGCAATAATCTGCTCCATCATTTTTCGCATAGCATCTGGAAATAAGGCATAGGCAGCTCCTTCAAGAACCAAGGCCAACCCAAGAGCGGCAAACAGATCCAGATAATCCATTAATTTTTTGCAACCCAATTATATCTTTACTTGTTTCCATCACCAGATGAGGCGCCAAAAAAACGCATAAAATCGCTATCCGGGGATAGTACCATTGAAGTCCCATCGCTGAATGCTTGCGCATATGCTTCCATTGACCGGTAAAAAGCGAAAAATCCAGCGTCTTTGCCAAAAGCATTATTAAGTATGATTGTACGAGCTCCATCACCTTGACCACGCGTAATTTCCGCTTCTTTCTGAGCATTAGCAAGGATAACGGTGCGTTCACGATCTGCCCCGGCCTGAATTTTAGTCTTTTCCTCTGCACCCTTAGCCCTTAGCTCTGCTGCTTGAGCAACACGTGAAGACCGCATTCTTGTGTATACCGCCTGAGATGTTGTGTCTGGTAGGTCGGTGCGCCCAATGCGAACGTCAATCACCTCAACACCAAAATCAGTACCTTGTTCTTTTAGCTGATCGCTGATACGGCGCATAACACTAGATCGTTTTTCAGTCAACATATCACCAAGTAATACCTTACCAACTTCGGCACGTACTGCAGAATTTAGACGTCCACCGAATACTGCACGAAACTCTAAATCTGTTGACACCTTTTTTCGAAATTCAAGGGGATCAACTATACGATAACGAGCAAAACTATCTACGTTCACACGCTTTTGGTCCTGGAGAATAACCTCCTGTGGTTGGGGATCAAGGTCAAGAATGCGACGATCGTAGTATTCAACATTCTGGACAAAAGGTACTTTGAATTTTAGTCCAGGGTCGCGTTCAACCCGGACCGGTTTACCAAATTGAAGGACAAGGGCCTGTGAGGCTTGATGAACCGTAAAGAAAACGCTGTTTGCAACTATTGCGGAAACAACAAGAACTATACCAACAATTATCAGAGTTACTTTATTCATTGGCTTGCCTCTACCTTTCGTTTCTTTAACTCGGGCAACGGCAGATATGGGACAACTCCAGCTCCATCCTTGTTGCCAAGAATAATTTTTTCAGAATTTTGCAAAACACTTTGCATTCTCTCAATATACAATCTTTCAATTGTAACTTTCTTACCTGTCTTGTAGGCTTCAAAGACAGAGAGAAAACGTTCAGCCTCACCTTCAGCTTCTTTTGTCACCTTTTCTTTGTAAGCAAGAGCTTCCTGTATCATTTTTGCAGCTTCGCCTTTAGCCCTGGGGACAATATCATTTCTATATGCAATTGCTTCGTTAACGCTACGTTCCTGATCCTGCTTGGCGCGTTGAACATCGTTAAAAGCATCAATAACCTCAGATGGGGGGTCGACTTTTTGCTGCTTGATTTCGACAATAAAAACACCAGCTCGGTAACTATCTAGAATTGATTGCAAAAGTTCTTTAGTTTTTGCTTCAACTTCGCCACGTTTAACTGTTAGAGCGTCTTCGAGAGTTGTTTGTCCTATGACTTCACGAATAGCGCTTTCTGCAGCTAGTTTTACCGTTGCGTCAGGATTACGTATGTTGAATAGGTAGTCAGCAGCATTCTTAATACGCCATTGCACAACAAAATCCACATCTATTATGTTTTGGTCACCAGTAAGCATTAAACTTTCCTGTGGAACGTCACGTGAACCCGAGGATCTAGCATCTCCACTTGTTCTGTAACCAATGGTAATCTGATTTGTAAGCTCAACGTTGGGCTTAAATACCTGTCCTATGGGTGCTGGTGGCCAGTAATTGAGACCAGGCGGAGTTACTTTTACAAATTTACCAAAAAGCAATTCTACACCTTGTTCTCCAGGCTGAACTCTGTAAAAACCACTAAATAACCAGATGGTGACAACACCTATTAATAGTAAAATTATCCCGCGGGAAGATCCTAAACCGCCCGGCATCATACTCTTGAATTTGTCTTGAGATCGACGCAAAAGCTCTTCAACATCAGGAGGAGGTGTGCCGGGACCATTTCCCCATGGACCTTGTGGATTCCGTGCCATTAATTTTAAATCCTTTTCAAAACAGAATTAAATCAGACTTGAATTATCTAATAGTGATCTTACTTTAATATGTAATTATTGTATAAATATGTTTACAGACTCATATTTCAATACAAACAACAATCTATTTCTTTTACTTTCAAATGCACAATAACTAAAATTATTTGATTGCTAAAGCATTTAAATATTCAATTAGTCACAAAGATTATATGTCTGCCAAACAATTCCGGCGATACAAGACCAGATTGATATTGGCTTAAATTTTGGAGATTTCAAGTATGCCGGTAGTAAATGAGGAACAAATTTTAGAGGTTCTTGGTACAATAAAAGACGGAGACAAAGACATTGTCAGCGCTGGCATGATCAGCGGCTTGCAAATTAAGGATGGCCACGTGGCATTTGCAATAGAAGTCGATCCAGACCGTGGTAACCAGATGGAGCCCCTTCGGAAAGAAGCAGAAAAAACTGTTTATGAACTTGATGGTGTTTTGTCCGTAACTGTGGGTTTAACCGCAGAGAAAAAAAATGGCAGCCATGACTCTGAAACGCAAGCCCAACACCACCCCGCTGGTACTGGCCCATATGCTATAAAAATGCCTGGCGTCAAATCGATCGTTGCAGTTGCTTCAGGTAAAGGAGGTGTTGGCAAGTCCACGACTTCAGTCAACTTAGCACTGGCACTTGCAGCGAAGGATTTGAAAGTTGGCATTCTGGATGCAGATATTTATGGGCCATCTGTACCAAGGATGTTGGGGGTTAACGGGGAGCCCTCTTCAAGTGATGGTAAGATTTTAGACCCGATGGAAGGCCACGGCATAAAGTGTATGTCCATGGGTTTTTTGATTGAAGAAGAAACACCAGTCATCTGGCGTGGCCCAATGGCACAAACAGCTTTACAACAGATGATGCGTGACATTAACTGGGGTGACCTTGACATACTCATTGTCGATATGCCCCCAGGCACTGGTGATGTACAACTGACTATGGCTCAACAGGTCCCCCTAACTGGTGCAGTCATTGTTTCAACTCCGCAGGACATAGCACTAGCCGATGCAAGACGAGGCCTGAACATGTTCCGAAAGGTTGATGTACCAGTATTTGGAATTGTTGAGAACATGAGTTACTTTTCTTGCCCCCATTGTGGAGAACGATCTGAAATTTTTAGTCATGGAGGTGCCAAAGCTGAAGCAGAATTGCTTAGCATGGATTTTTTAGGAGAGATTCCGCTGGCTATAGATATTCGAGAAACCTCTGACGGTGGCAACCCCATTGTCGTCTCCCAACCTGACAGTAATCACGCCAAATCCTACCTTGAGATGGCAGGGGAAGTATGGGAAAAGACACAAAATTCACTAGCAAAAGGTGAAGCCGAGGCACCCCGTATTGTTATTGAGTAAATAAAGAACTCAATAAGGATTAGATTAAGAACCAATTTGTAGCTTGGGTTTTTTTTAGAAGTTTATGCAAGCAAAATTTACACTAATTTCACAAGATAAAACTGACGTCAAACCGACAGCTATTTTTAGTTTCTTCCTCAATTTACCTGTCAGGGGTAATTGCTATTTTGAACTCAATTGACAGCAATTTTCTCTGACCACAAATGAATAGGATGTTTCACCATCCGAAGGTGAATACACAGTACGAGATTTCTCTTGCCACTGATCAACATCAAAATCAGGGAAAAAAGCATCGCCATGGGGACTAAGTGCTACTTCAGTTAAATAGAGCCTGTTAGCTCTTGCCATAGCTAAGCTATATATTTCAGCCCCACCTATGATCATGATTTCTTCCTTTCCCAAAGCAACTGCCATTTCACTAGCAGTAGAAAATGCCTGATCCAGATCGTGAACAACTTGAGCCTTAGTAGCTACGTAGTTTTTATCTCGGGTTATTACAACATGAGGCCGCCCCGGCAATGGTCGTTCAAGAGATTCCCATGTCTTTCGCCCCATAATAATGGGTTTACCCATGGTTATTTGCTTGAACAATTTCAAATCACCAGGAATATGCCAAGGCAGACTACCATCCCGACCAATAACGCCATTTTCACCGACTGCTACAACTATTGAGATAATCATCAGACAGCCACCGGGGCGAAAATATGTGGCTCACTCTCGTAACCTTGAAGATCAAAATCGTCAAAAGAGAATGAAAAAATATCTTTCACATTTGGATTAATTTTCATAATTGGCAAAACCTTGGGTGTGCGTGAGAGTTGTATATCTACCTGCTCCAAATGATTTGAATAAAGATGTACGTCTCCAAAAGAATGAACAAAATCACCTGGTTCAAGCCCACACACTTGGGCAACCATCATGGTAAGAAGTGCGTAAGAAGCTATGTTGAATGGTACACCTAGAAATAGATCTGCACTACGTTGATATAGTTGACAGGATAAACGGCCATCCGCCACGTAAAACTGAAATAAACAATGACAAGGAGGAAGTGCCATATTTTCAATGTCGGCAACATTCCATGCACAGACAACTAAACGGCGGGAGTCAGGATTACTGTTAATCTGCTCAATTAAATTAGATATTTGGTCAACTTTACTTCCATCTGGACTTGGCCAAGATCGCCATTGATAGCCATAGATTGGACCCAAATATCCTTTTGTATCGGCCCAATCATCCCAAATCTTAACACCATTATCTTTTAAATACTTGATATTTGTGTCTCCAGCCAAAAACCACAACAACTCATGTATTATAGATTTTAGATGAAGTTTCTTAGTAGTAAGTACTGGAAAGCCGTTATTTAAATTAAAACGCAATTGGGCGCCAAATAAACTTAGCGTACCAGTACCTGTACGATCTTCTTTATATGTACCTTGATGACGGACTTGAGCCATTAGTGCAAGATATTGTTCCACAAGTAAATTTCCCTTAACGATTCTATATAGTCAAAATACCCTATCCCTGCCCCTTCCAATAGTTTTTCTTTCAGATTATATTATTTTTGTTGGGCAACCAACTATGACGATAAACACTGTTCGAAATAATCGTTACGGACCCGGGGGCAGTGCCCGGCGCCTCCACCAATTTTCCTCTATGGAGGATCAACTTTGGGGGCGAAACAGGATCGACGTGCGTGGTAAAGGTTCAGCTTTCGTTCGGTATGGTAACCACCGTCATCGGGCCAAACAAAGAAATGCCAACGATAATGAGGCATTTGCAGTAGCAGCCTAACGGCTCTTACTACGGGGTTCGAGGGGCACCTGGCAACAGAAGCCCCTCACTTGGCACTCGTTAGTTTTGCCAAAAATAAAACATTGGTCTTTTTCGAGAGGTCAAGAAGGAGTAATAATTGTAGATCATGAATGAAGAAACATTGAATTATGAGGAATGGGTTGAAGAGGCCCTTCGTGTTGTCATAAGGCGTGCCCTGGAACAAACCGTTCTCAATGGCTTGCCAGACAATCATCATTTTTTTATTACTTTCCTTACCAGCCATGCTGATGTTGAGATACCAGATCATCTTCAATCTGAGCATCCTGAGGAAATGACCATTGTATTGCAACACCAATTTAATGACTTAGAAGTTACTCATGATGGGTTTAGCGTCTCACTCAGTTTTGGTGGTCAACCGTGCCATTTGCGCATACCTTATTCATCCATCATCACATTTGCAGACCCCGCTGTTAATTTTGTTCTGCAATTAAAAATAGCAGAACAAAAGAAGGAAGAGGCTAAACACACTCCGATCTCATCTCAAAAGCCTGCAATTGTAGGCGTCATGATTGACGCTGAAAAGCAAGAAGAAAAAAAATTGCCCTTTTCTGCAGTTGATGACAAGCAAGAGAAAGATGATAAAATGGGCAAAATTATTGCTTTGGATACTTTTCGAAAAAAATAGGAACTCTATTGCATGAGCAATTACGTTCATCACACGCTGTTCCCATTGGCAAAAAACAACACGTCGTGGCGACTTGTTACTAATGATTATGTCAGCAGTACTAAATTTGAAGGCAAAGTCATACTTAAAATTGAACCACAAGCGCTGACGGTGCTTTGCACAGAGGCCATGAGGGAAATTTCACACCTGCTGAGGCCGGGACATCTTCAACAGCTCCGGGATATTTTTGATGATCTAGAGGCATCCGAAAACGATCGCTTTGTTGCACTAGATTTATTGAAAAATGCAAATATAGCTGCTGGTGGAATTTTACCCATGTGTCAGGACACAGGAACGGCAATTATTTATGGCTACAAAGGTCAACAAGTATGGACCGGGGGTGATGACGAGGCAGCTTTAAGTGAGGGGATTTTCAGTACTTTTCGTGAGAGCAATTTTCGCTATTCTCAACTTGCCCCATTAGACATGTTTACTGAGACCAATACAGGTAACAATCTACCAGCTCAGATTGATCTTTATGCTACTGTGGGAGATGAATACCATTTTCTATTCATGGCTAAAGGAGGTGGATCCGCAAACAAGACATTTTTATATCAGAAAACTAAAGCATTGTTAAATATGGACAATCTGATGAAATTTATGGATGAAAAAATCCGAACTCTTGGCACAGCAGCTTGTCCTCCCTACCACTTGGCTATTGTTATTGGTGGCACTTCTGCCGAAGCTAATTTAAAAACGGTTAAACTAGCCTCGGCTAAATATCTAGACACACTTCCTATCGAGGGAAATAAAAACGGACAAGCCTTTCGAGATTTAGCAATGGAAGCTTTAATTCACAAAATGACACAGAAAATGGGAATTGGAGCTCAGTTTGGCGGTAAATATTTTTGTCACGATGTTCGCGTTATTCGCTTGCCACGTCACGGAGCATCTTGCCCAGTTGGTATTGGTGTTTCATGTTCAGCTGACCGACAATGTAAAGGGAAAATAACATCTAAGGGTGTTTTCATTGAAACACTAGAACGTGATCCTGCAAAATACCTTCCAAACATCTCTGAGAGCCATCTTTCTGATACCGTTATAGAAATTAATACAAACAAACCCATAAAAGAGGTGCTGCACAAACTCTCTATGCAACCAGTAAAAACTAGACTGTCTATCAGCGGTACCTTAATTGTAGCTCGCGACATTGCGCATGCAAGGCTCAAAGAGCTTTTAGATTCTGGTAAAGAACTACCTCATTTCTTTAAGAACTACCCCATCTATTATGCGGGCCCTGCAAAAAAACCTGAGGGCTACAAATCAGGGTCCTTTGGCCCCACTACAGCCGGCCGCATGGACACATATGTTGAACAATTTCAAGCCGCAGGTGGGTCCTTAATCATGCTGGCAAAGGGTAATCGCTCATCCCATGTGACTGCTTCCTGCAAAAAACATGGGGGTTTTTACCTTGGTTCTATTGGTGGACCCGCAGCAAGACTCGCAACGGATTGCATTAAGAAAGTAAGAGTTCAGGATTTTGAAGAACTTGGAATGGAAGCAATCTGGCGCATTGAGGTTATCAACTTTCCTGCCTTTATCGTTATTGACGATAAGGGTAATGATTTTTATGCAAGTTTTACTGGATAAACCCCATTCCAACGCTTGGAAAGCGTCACAAATATCCTCAATTGGCCCACTTATAGTGAAACCTACTAATTTAAATCTAATTATGAATATACAATTGTCACAAACCTGAATTTTTTGCTTAGCTAAAGATGAAAAGCTAAACAACTCAGTTTCTTTTTATTACTGCCGTCAACATCAAGCAACATTCAAGACATTTAAATTTCCGTTTGTTTGTCTTTTATTTTTTCTGATATTGATAACCATATGACTAAAATTATTTTTAATGGATCGAAAAACACACTCTTTTCAGTTGCACTAGCACACGGTTCAGGAGCCCCGATGGATACCCAATTCATGACTTTTTTTGCTGAGGGGCTTGCGAAGCATGGCGCAAGAGTTGCTCGCTTTGAATTTCCTTACATGTCGGAAAGGCGGATATCAGGGAAAAAAACTTTACCGAACAAGATTGAGTTGCTTATTAAAACGTGGCATCAAGTCATTGATGAAATAGGACATGAAAAACTTATTATTGGTGGTAAATCCCTTGGTGGAAGAGTTGCTTCTATGATTGCAGATGAGGCCAATGTCTTGGGATTGGTTTGCCTAGGTTATCCCTTTCATCCATTTAATAGACCGGATAAACTCAGAATTAGTCATTTAGAAAGGCTCAAAACTCCCTCTCTCTTTTTACAAGGTGATCGTGACAGTTTTGGAAATAAGGATGAAATTTCTGGATATACAATTTCAGATAATATTTGTTTCCACTGGTTAGTAGATGGGGATCATAGCTTTAAGCCTCGAAGAAGATCTGATCGTAGCAAACAACAAAACTTGGACGATGCATTAGATGCCTTTGTTAATTTTATTCAAACTCTGCACAGGAACTCCCATGGTTAATAATCCATCATGCATTTGCAAGCACTCCGTGCTTATTAAAGGCCACAGAACAAGTATTTCTATTGAAAATGCTTTTTGGAACATCTTACGCCACATTGCTATCGAAAAGAATCTTTCCATAAACGACCTCATCTCTAAAATTGACAGTAGTCGCAGTGGTAACCTCTCCAGCGCAATTCGCCTTTATGTG
>CACKCT010000022.1:0-18531 GCA_902598645.1 Rhodospirillaceae bacterium
ATTTATTTCCAATGGGGCTTGGCTACATTGCCTCAGTCCTGGAAGAAAACGGCCATGATGTTGAAGTATATAGCCAAGATAAATACCATTACCCAGATGCACATCTTACCCAATACCTAGACGATCATCATTTTGATATAGCAATGGTTAGCGTCATTGCAGGATACTACCAATACAAGAAACTTTTAAAAATTTCTGATGCAATCAACGAGTCAAAGAATCGTCCCACATACATAATTGGTGGCTATGGACCAACTCCAGAGCCTGAATATTTTATAAGAAAAACTGGTGCAGATATTGTTGCTATGGGTGAGGGTGAGTATACAACCGCCTTGCTTATGAAAGCCTTGGAAAACAAGACCCCTTTAAGTGAAGTCTCTGGGATTGCTTTTAAAGATGGATCAAAAGTAACAATTAACCCACGCAGCCCTCTTATAAAAGATTTAGACACTATTTCCTGGCCAGCGTACGACAAATTTCCTATCGATTATTACAGACTTGAAAGGGAACCACGTACAGAGAAAACGGACTTTTGCCTACCCTTAATGTCTGCCAGAGGTTGCACGTTTAAGTGCACTTTTTGCTATCGAATGGATACTGGGTATCGCGCACGAAATCCAATTGATCTACTGGACGAAGTTGAATTTCTTCACAAAAAGTACGGTATCACGTATGTCTCCTTTCAGGATGACTTGTTAATGTCGTCCGTAGAACATACTGAAAATGTTTGCCGCGAATTCAAACGCCGCAACCTCCCCGTGAAGTGGAACTGTAATGGACGTCTTAATTATTGCTCTGTAGAACTTGTAAAAATGATGAAAGACGCTGGCTGTGTTTTTATCAATTACGGCATAGAAGCAATGGACAATGAAGTTCTAAAAAATATGAAAAAGGGATTACGTACTGATATGGTAATTAAGGGGATCGAAATGACCCTTGAAGCTGGCATAAGTCCGGGCCTTAACATGATGTTTGGAAATATTGGAGATAATAAACGGACCTTGAAAGAGGCTGTGGATTTTCTTTTAAAATATGATGATTTTGCTCAAATGCGAACCATTCGCCCAGTTACACCATACCCTGGATCACCGCTTTATTATGATGCCATTGACAAGGGTCTAATAAAAGATGTTGCAGATTTTTATGAGAATAAACATGTCAATTCTGATCTGCTAGCCGCTAACTTCACAGAGTTGAGTGATGAAGAGTTTTATGAATCCTTGACCGAAGCCAACACAACTTTACTGACCAATTATTATGATACTGCAAAAAAAGAGGCTGTGAAACAAGTCACCAATTTGTACAAAGACCGTCAGGTTGGATTCAGAGGTTTTCGCCAAATCTGAGTTCTCGTAAAAAAAGAAATCTCCCAAGGGGGTGGAAGTTTGTTTTCCTGGTAATTCTTCTGGGGTCGCATTATGAGGTGCGAATGAATCAGAGCAGTGAAAATCATTTATCCCTTCTGATAAAAAAGGCTCTCGATCACCATGTAGCTGGTCGCATAGATCAAGCCGAGATTTTGTATCAACAGGTGTTGAAGGTCGACCCAACTCATCCAATCGCTCTTAATCAACTTGGCACAGTCGCTTTACAAAAAGGGAATTTCAACGCTGCGGTTGGACTTATTGCGCTTGCTACAAAACACAAGCCTGATTATGCCGAAGCACACAACAATTTGGCCTCAACCTTACTCAAGTTAGGCCGCACAGAAGATGCTTTGAAAAGCTATCGCAAGGCAATCGAAATCAAACCTGATTACATAAACGCCTACAATAATCTAGCCGATACACTCATCTGCCAAGGCCAACCAGATGAGGCCGTTTTGCTTTTAAAAAGGGCACTAGCCATAAATTGCAACTATCATCAGGGCCATAATAATCTTGGTAACGCGCTAATGAAACTTGGCGTACCAGATCAAGCAATTACGAGTTACCACAAAGCCATTGCGATCAAGCCAGACTATTTTGAAGCGCACAACAATCTGGGTAATGCTCTGGTTGAACTTGGATTGCCAAATGATGCAATCGCCTCTTATTTAAAAGCACTAGGAATAAAACCCGATTACACTGAAGCTTTGCTTAATATTGGAGCCGCATTGGTGAAGATTGGTGAACTTGATGAGGCAATCTCCAATTTCCAAAAAGTTTTGAATTCGCAACCTGATCATGCTGAAGCCCTATTTTCTCTTGGAATAGCTTTTGCTGAGAAAGACGAGCTTGAAGAAGCCATAAATTACTACACCAAAGCTATTAGAAATAAGCCTAAATACCCTGCAGCACTCAATAACATGGGAAATGCTCTACTGAAATTGCAAAGGCCAGATGAAGCCGTAACTGTCCTGAAAAGGGCATTAGAAATGAAACCATCTTATGTTGAAGCACATAATAATTTGGGAAATGCATTAAAAGAACAAAATCGTCCTGAGGAGGCTATTGCCAGCTATTGTAGGGCAATCTGTTTAAAACCAGATTTTGCTGAAAGCCATTGTAACCTGGGCGTGTTATTCAAAGAAATTGGGAAATTAAACAAAGCGATGATCTGCTTTTCAAAAGCCCTTCAGGCAAGGCCTGACTATGCTGAGGCTGAGTACAACCTCGGGCTTGCCTTTTTGCTTAAGGGTAATTTTGAAAAAGGATGGAAAGGTTATGCTAGTCGTTGGAAATGTCATCCCTTCAAAAAGAGCAGACGTCCCTATGATGTACCTTTCTGGGAAGGCCAGAATATCAAAAACAAAACACTTTTTATCTACCCTGAACAAGGCCTTGGCGATTTTATTCAATTTGTTCGTTATATTCCGATTATTAGCAAACTTGGTGGTCATATAATTACCGAAGTGCCCCAATCTTTGTATGAACTTATATCTAATTCTTTTTGCAATTTTCAAATTATAGGGCCTGAAGAAATGCCGTGTCATTTTGATTTACAATCAACTGTGCTTGAATTGCCCATCATGCTTGGCACGAACAAACATTCCATACCAGCACCTGACGCATATCTAAATCCGCCAGAAAAGCTTATTCAAAAGTGGAGCAAACGACTAAATTCTTATAGTGGGTTCAAGGCAGGACTAGTCTGGGCCGGTGATCCAAAACACAAAAATGACAAAAACCGATCCATTGATCCAGTACTTCTAGCTCCTTTAATGAAGCTAAACAACATCAAGATTTTCAGCCTCCAAGTGGGGCACACTGGGGAAGCAACAAGAGTTCTAGGCAAAGAAATTATTGATTTGGCACCAGAGCTGACATCATTTAATGAAACAGCTGCAGCAATGAAAAATCTTGATGTAATAATTTCTGTTGATTCGTCACCAGCCCATTTAGCTGGAGCCCTCGGATGCTGCGTCTGGACGTTACTTCCATTTATGCCTTGTTGGCGTTGGATGCTTGATAGCGACAAAACACCCTGGTATCCGTCTATGCGACTATTTCGTCAAACTACAGTAAACGATTGGTCAGTCGTTATCGATGAAGTAAGCAATGCCCTAAGGGCGATGAGCAGTAGCAATAAGAGTGTCTGACCAATTGCGTTGACACAGAAACTCTCTATAAGACTGGTCAAAATCTTCAGTAGGTATATCCTTATAAACTTCATGCCCACCTGGCTTGCCATGATGCAGCCAATGCAAGTGGTTAGCATACCCGTAACGTTGAAATGGGTTTATTTTAATATCAACAAATCCTGCAGCTTGCAAAAAATAGTGAATCGTTGAGCGAGTATGGAGAATAAGATGTTCACTCCAAAAACCAAAATCATAAAAAGCCTCTAAAGCCATTCTTTCTATCAGAAAGTCCTCCGCATGGGGAACTTCAAGAATAATCACACCACCACTTTTTAGTGCCTCATATGCACTATTAAGATGTGCCTGTTGATCTTCCAAATGTTCAAGAACATGAAACATTGAAACCAAATCAAAAGGTTGTTCAAAATCTTTAAAAGAAGGTTTAACTGAGACACCATCACCAAGTCGCCGATGGATGTCATTAATGCATCCCTGACGTAATTCGACACCACTTACCTGAGAGGCAACCCCAACACACAAATCCAGAAACAAGCCATGCCCAGTACCAAAATCACAAATAGATTTTCCTTTGATAAAATGCATAAACTGCTCAAAGCGCCGATTCTCGTCTTTAAGTTTTTTTGAACGAACTACAACATCATCAAGCGTATGGACCAAGTGCTCGTCGCCTTCTAAGTCTCCGCCATCTCCAGCCTGAGTGTAAAACCTTTGCTCTAGCGCTTCCTTCAGAAAAATAACTCGACTTTTCTTATCCCGAAGAACTGGTATCTCCATGTCTCGAGTTCGGTTATGAATCATCTCAATATTTTCTGGAGCTACCAATTCACCTGCAAGTAAACTACGATAGATAAAATTGGTCTCTTTTAGCTTTTCAAAATCCAAAATCACCGCATGTCCTGACTTCCAAATTAAATCTCCTTCAACAATAGTCAGATTTAAACATACAGTTTTATCTGATCTCTACGAACAGAGTTTATCTAGTGGTACCCTTATATTAATCTCAAACCATCAATGACGCCAGCTACCTTAATCACATATAATAACGATAGAATCGAAAGGATGTACCATGAACCGCAAAGAACGGCGTCAGCTTGCAAAACAAAGTAAACAAAGTGGTATTAGTTCGGCAAGGCAAATGCCTGAAAAAATTATTTACATGCTGGAACAAGCCCTCAGTCACCAAAGCAATGGGGCGGTTGATCATGCTATTTCCGTCTATCGCCAAATTCTTCTTATTGATCCTAATAATTCATTTGCGAATCATTTTCTTGGAATCATTCAACTGCAAGCGAGGGACTTTAATGGTGCTCTTGATCTTTTTAAATTAGCTGCAAAACATGACCCATCAAATCATAGTATCTTTAACAACCTAGGTATGACTTTTGATCAATTAATGCGTTATGATGAAGCTATCACTAGTTACCGTCAAGCTCTCAAGTTAGCCCCAGATTTTTTGGAAGCACTTAACAACCTGGGCTGTGCCCTTGCTAAATTAGGCGAAGAAAAAGAGCCTGAGACCTGTTTTCGCCGTGTCCTCAGCCTCAATCCAAAAAACGTTGATGGGTTGAATAACCTTGGAAACTTGCTGATGTTTAGTGGCCGCTACAATGAAGCCGAGGAAAACTACCGCAAAGCTATTGATCTTGCTCCAGAAAACGCTGTATTCCACAACAACTTGGGATCTGCCTTACAGTTTCTTGAACGCATAGAAGAAGCAGAACAATGTTTCCTTAAAGCCCTCAAAATCAAACCCAACTTTGTGGAAGCCTTATTCAAATTGGGTAATGCGCAGAGAAGTAGTGGTTTTGCAAGTCAAGCAATTGAAACCTTTGAAAAAGCATGCAGACTGGATCCAGATAATGCTGGTATGAAAATTAATAGTGCTATTGTTCTTCCAATCATCCCAGCTTCCGTTACCGAAATAAATGATTTCAGAGCCCGAATGCTGGAGAAACTTCAAGATCTACTTAACAGCAAATCTATACTGTCTGACCCGATGAAGGATGCCAACATTACTGGTTTTTACTTAGCTTACCACAATCAAAATGATATAAAATTATCCAAAAAAATTGCTCAAGTATATCTAGAAAAATGCCCTTCATTAGCTTTTGAAGCCAAAAAACATTCCATCCCACAAAAAGGATTTGGGAAATACCGAGTGGGATTTTTATCCCATCATTTTTATGACCACACTATTGGTAAACTTTATAGAGGTTTTATAGAACACCTCGACCGTAAATTATTCGAGGTGATACTTTTCAGCACTTCAAAAAGAAAAGACGCTCTCGCTATCACTATTGAGGAAAATGCCGACCAAGTAGTACACCTACGTACAAATTTGAAGAGTGCACAATTGGCAGTAAGCAGTAAAAAACTTGATTTACTTTTTTATCCTGACATTGGCATGGACTCTTTTACTTATTTCCTTGCCTTTTCACGTCTTGCACCTGTCCAGGTCACAAGTTGGGGGCATCCTAATTCAACGGGTATACCAAATATTGATTACTTTGTTTCATCACGTGACCTTGAAATCGATACTGGAGACAGCCATTATAGCGAGACCTTAGTTCGCCTAAAAAACCCACCAACATATTATTACCGACCAGAAATACCTGAGGGCTCTAAAGCTCCACAAGACTTTGGATTACCATCTGATGCTCACGTTTATTTATGCCCGCAAACTCTTTTTAAACTTCATCCCAATTTTGACTCTATTTTAGGAAAAATTCTTGAAAACGACCCGCAAGGCCATCTTTTACTCATTTCAGGAAGATATAAAAGTGAGGAAAATCTGCTTCTTGATAGATTTAAGAAGGTATTCCCAAAAGCCATTAATCGCGTCACCTTCCTACCTCGCATGCCAAAAAATGAATTCCTTCGTGTTGTGTGCATGTCTCATGTTGTTCTGGATCCTATTTTCTTTAGTGGTGGTAATTCTACTGCTGAAACCCTGGCTATGGGCGTCCCTATAGTAACCTGGCCAGATATTTACCTTCGTGACCGTGTAACCTACTCCTTTTACAGAACTATGGGTATCGATGAACTCACAGCTAGTAGTGCAGAAGAATATATACTGCTCGCTAATAAACTTGCTAACGATCAAAAATTTCGCACAAATATGTCTAATTTAATAAAAAACTGTTCTGAAAAGTTTTTTGAAAACAAAGAGACAGTCGAAGAATTGGGGCATTTCCTGGTTGCTGCAATTGAGGCTTCACGAAAAGGAGATAATCAAATACTTTGGAATACGTGATGATATCAAAATAACTAGAATTACAAAAGAGGTCTCATTTTTTAACAAAAATAAATCTATTTCTTTTGTGTTAAACGCATATTTAAGTTGCTCAAAAATGTGGGTGAAGACAATTTTTTTTACTAAGTTTTTTTTGATGCTTGAACAAATATGTACCCTTTATTTGCAAAAAAAATCTTTGTTAAAGTTAAGCTATTTCCAAAAGTACAAATATTTGCTATACTATAAATGATTAAGATTTCTTTTTAAGTTTCTTAATATCTTCCTCGTTAAAAAGACGATGGAATCTGAATGTTTTGTTTGTAGAATTCCAAACGCAAGCATTATTTCACCCATAACGAGGAATATTGTATAGCCCATAGTTTTCTGTGGAGCCTTTATTTGCTTGGAGACTGAGTAATGGCTGAAATACCCATTACATCACAGACGCGAACAACTCTTACTGCTCTTACACGGGCAAGAGAACTTATAAATGCATCCTCAAAACGCATCACCACAGGTTTGCGCATTTCAGACCCTCTTGATGGAGTTTCTGCCTTTTTTGATGCCCAAGAATTATCTACCCGCACAATCAATCTTATAGAAACAAAAGAAAGATTGACGAATGCAGCCGTTATTACTGGAGGCACAATTGCTAGTCTTGATGAGATTATTAGCCTTCTAAATACTGCAAAATCTCTGGTGACAGCGGCCAAAGGTGGCGCAGTTTCTGGTGCCGAGTCAACAACATCGACCGGTAATGTGGTCTCATCAGCTGGGGCCGATGTGACCGATACTATTAGCGGTGCTGTTGACGGCGACAGTTTTAAAGTTACTCACAACGGAACCAGCACTATAATTACAAACTCGGCTGGATCCACCTTTACATCGCTTGCGTCGCAAATTTCAGCTATAAGTGGCCTTTCTGCGAGTGTTTCCGATGGAAGTGCGCTTGTCATTACTGCAGCAGATGGAAATGACATCAACATTATTGATGAAACAAATAATCTTGCAACTGACCTTGGCCTATCCTCATCAACAAATGGAACTGTTGCAACCAATACAACTCGTAGCTCGGCCGAAACTCAATTTGATTTGATTCGTACAAAGATAACTAGTTTGGTAGGTGCAGCAAGTTTTTTAGGAACTAACTTGATTAGCTCCTCACCGGATGATCTAGTTGTTGCCTTAAATGAGAATCATGGCGATGATTTAACGGTAAGCGGTGTTGCCACTTCATCAAGCGCTCTCAATCTTACTGCTGTAGATGCGTTGGGTAGTTTTGCCACCGACGATGGTATTGAGACCACAATTGCAGAAATTGACGCAGCGTTGACAACAGTAAACAATACGAGATCAGCAATCAACACAGACGATAGCATTATTGCCTCTCGTCTTGATTTTGTAGATGGTTTGACTGACTTGATAGATGACGGCATCGAAAAACTAACTGGGACTGATTTGGATGAGGAATCTGCTAGTTTGTTAGCGTTACAAACACGACACGATTTATCCATTACTAGTGTTGGTTTATTCTTTAAAGAAGGCACAGCGCTGACAAAACTATTACAGCTCAGCTAAAATTATTCAGGCAAACAATGTATAAACAAGCTTTAAAAGCATACGAAACTGCCCAAAAAACTGCAATTCACTTAGACGAGCTTGAACGTTTGGTCATTGCACGGGCAACATATAGAATGACTACTGCAAGTGAAACCTTTCATAAAAGCAAAGAGGGTTATGATAAATATGCTGACGCACTAAAATACAATCAAAAGCTTTGGACCTTAATACAGAGTAACATTGTAGAAAATCCAACCAGTTGTACAGCAACGCTACGTAATAGTTTATTAAATCTTAGCCTCTTTATAGATAAGCAAACGATAACTGCATTGAGAAATCCAAATCCTGATCATTTAATACCACTTATCAAAATCAATAAATCTATTTCTGAAGGCTTACATAGCCCGAAAACAAAAAATCTGGGCAAAGTGCTAAAGCACAGGGGTATACACTAACCAATTTGAATGAATAAAAATAACACCGCAAAATTATTTTGATACACAAATAAAACAAACGGCACAAAATTCCCTTTTAACCAAGAAAAATTTGCCGGTTTAAAAGACTAGTTTCCTTAACTTATCTTCTGAATCATAAAAAAAATCATATAATTCAACAAGTTATATAAAAAAATATAATTGGCCCAGCATTTGCAGGTATTAGGCAAACGACACTATCTGTCTTCAATCTTTAGGAAACAAATATGGCTACGGATATAAATGCAGCTAAATCAACCACTTCCCTGGACAATAACTTATCTTCAGCAAAAACAACTGTGCAGAACAACATTTCCGCGATTGATTTTGGAGATATCATACGCAAGAGTAGCAGTCGTTTGGATAATGGTCTTAACCTACTTTCCGATCGGGCCGGCATAACAGGAGTAAGCGAACACATAGACAATGCCCCTGTCGATGACCATTACACCTTTGATGAAAATTATAAAAGTAATGATGATGCAAGAAGTCAGGCTCATACTGATGATAACACCGATTATAACCAAGCACGTGGTATTTCTGATAATGTAGACTACAATTCAGATTTTGACGATAACGATACTCAAAATTACAAACCTGAAGTTCAAGAATTCTCCAATGACCAACGTCCTGATAACAAAAAATTCGCCGAAAACCAACAGCAAGACGATCATGCAAATTATGACAGGGAGACTAGTGGACATGAAGACAGTACCGATCGTTCTTTAAAACAATTACGTACCGATGAAATTAACAGCACAAGCAATTCTGAAGCCATTGGAAACAGTAGCAAAAAGGAGACTTTGAGTAACTTAATCAATGTTCCACAAGTGAATATTTTAACCGGTCATTCTAGCTCTCGCAGCACTAAAAAGGACTCAAATATACTTGGACATGCAGCCGAACAGGCAAATCCAAATGGTCAAAAGAACTCAGAGGGGAAGAATACAGTTCCAGAATTGAATATGACGGCCCAAAATTCATCAAGGAAAACTGATAGCAATTCAACCAAGATTGGACAATCTAGCACTAATTCTCAAAATACTTTAGCACAAGCCATAAGCAGCAACTTACCAAATACTCCAGGTCAGGCCCTGAATCAGAATGCTAATAATGCAGACTTACTGGCCACCACAGGAGCGAAAGAGAGTGCATTCAACAAAACTCTCGAACAAGCTGCCCAGCTGTCAAAAATGGTTGGAAATGGCAAGAAACTTGATATCTCAGTCTCTGTAATGGATGAAAAATCAACCCTTGTTTCAAAACCTACGGCTAATCTATCGTCAAATACAATATTAGCTGCAGATACTTCGGCAACCTCTTTGCGGTCTCAACAAGGACAAGGAACTGGGAAAGCTAGTGCTACAGGTCAATCACAACAAGCTTCTGAGCAAGTTGCAAGTGCTACGGCACAATTGCAACAGGCTGTCGGGACTCAAACACAGCCATCAAATACCGCTTCTGCCAGCATAAAAGCGACCGCAAATCAGGGCCTACCCAACATTGGAGCCCTGGTAAATCCTTCTACCAACGGGGAAGTTCCTATTCCCACTTCGCCCAATAACATCAATGCTGCACAGCAAGCACAACATAACACATCTATGCAGGCTGCTAATTCTACACGGTTCACTACTGCCAACCACGCACTAGTAGAACAGGTCTCTGTTCAAATCAGCAAAGCACTAAATGCTGGTAATGATAGGATTTCAATACAATTGAAACCTGCCGATTTGGGTCGTGTAGATATTCAGATGGAGCTTGGACAAGATGGTCGCGTGACTGCAATTGTGACCGCTGACAATAAACAAACTTTGGACTTGTTGCAAAAAGACTCCAAGCAATTACAGGAGGCATTACAACAAGCAGGACTTCAAACCGATGAGGATAGTCTCAGCTTTAACTTACGTGAGCAGGACGACGACCGGGACTTGGTTGATTCAGAGGGTAGCTCTGATGAAGGATCTGAAAATGAGCTCACCTTGGATGAAGAATTAGCGGGCATTAAGCCCAATATAATTACCGACACCCGTGTAGACGTTCAGGCCTAAGGGAGTATACAAATATGTTTGAATCCATCTCACAGTCTTCAAGTATTGATCAGTCAACAAAGTCAGGAGCTGCTCAGGCTAAACTTAATGAAGACCTTAACCAGTTCCTGAACCTTCTGGTCACACAGTTAAAAAATCAAGATCCACTGGATCCAATGGACGCTAATGAATTCACCTCCCAACTGGTGCAGTTTGCCAGTGTCGAACAGCAAATTTACCAAAATTCCAACCTTGAAAAATTACTTAATGTTGAACAAACCTCGCAGATTGCAAATATGGTCGATTTTATTGGCCATACAATAGAGGCAACTGGATCATCTTTTCATCTAGAAAATGATAGTGCTGAGTTCACTTACGAATTCGAAACAAAGCCAAATTCAGCAACTATAACCATTATGAATTCAAGTGGCTTAACGGTCTATTCTGGTGACGCTGTTAATGAAACTGGAAAACAATATTTTAAGTGGGATGGCAAAAATCAGAGTGGCACACAACAGCCTGACGGTACATATACAGCAGTTGTTTCAGGCAAGGACCGTGATGGAAATCTAATGAGCGTAGCACAAACAGTATTTGGTCGTGTTACTGGAGCAGGCGCTGAGGATGGCATTGTATCACTATTCATGAACGACGTAAAAACCAGCATGGACAAGATTCTGGGTACTAGGGAAACAAAATCAACACCCACGCCTTAAAATGCTGAACAAGAATTTAAAGGTAGGAATGTCTCTACTCAGATAAGAAAACAAAACACCGTTGCCAAACAGGCGGCGAATTGAAGGAGAAGAAAAATGAGCTTATTTGGTGCTTTATCTTCAGGTGTATCGGGGCTAACAGCCCAATCGAGCGCCATGGGTGCTATTTCCGATAATATAACCAATGTTTCAACGGTCGGATACAAATCAACCCAGGTCAATTTTGCATCTTTGGTCACTAAACAAACAAGTGGAGTATTTTATTCAGCTGGCGGTGTCCAATCAAAACCCCGCCAAGATACTGGCGTTCAGGGTCTTTTAGCAGCTTCGTCCTCATCAACTGACATAGCAATTTCAGGTCAGGGCTTTTTTGTCGTTAATGAGGCTGCTGAACCGACAGTAGATGATGCATTTCTGTTCACTCGTGCTGGCTCCTTCTTTATGGATAATCAGGGTTTCCTTCGCAACACCTCTGGTTACTATTTACAAGGCTGGCCAGTAGACGCTGAGGGTGTAGTTGTCCCAGCTAATTCTGATCTTACAATAGCTAATCAGAACATTATCTCAACGGATTATTGCTCAACCGTTAACCTAAGTACTGTTGGTGGCACCGCAACAGCCACCTCAAAAATAGGTATTGGGGCCAACCTACCCTCAGATGTTGATGCTGGAAAAACATATAAAACTGATGTTCAATTCTTCGATAGTCTTGGTAATGCCAATACTATGAGTGTTCAATACGAGAAGGCTGCTCCTGATAACGAGTGGATACTCAGAGTGGAGCCACCCCAAGGAACAACGCATTTAACAATGGAAGACGCTGTACTCAATCCTAAGGTTTACAGAAGCATTGGTCAGCTTGAATTCAGCAAAGTGGATGCAACAGGCGCTTCAAGACGTCCAGCTGATGGCGCATCGATGACCATTAAAGAGGGGAGCGGAACCGCTAAAACCTATGTCTTCGATAGTGATGACTCTGTAACCGATGCTGTTGCTCAGGTTTCCACAGTAACCATCGCCACAACTGGAGACATTGACGCAAGCGACTCAACAACGGTTACTATTGGTGGGACTGCCATAGTCACCACATATGGCGCTGGTGAGACTGTGGCAACCATTGCTGCTGACATAGCCGCAAACATTAATGCTAACGCAACCACTAGCGCACTCGTCAGTGCAACTGCTAGCGCAGGAGTCGTAACAATAACAGCTAAAGTAGCCGGTTCAACCGGTTTTTCTATATCAACAAGCGAGAGTGATGCTGACAACGACATGACGTCTACCGCTGCTACTACTACTGCTGCCGCTGGCACAGATAACACATTCAAAGTCGATGTTTCAGATTCACTGACAATGGCTGGTGATGTTACTGCTTTATTGAATGCAATTAGGGCAAGTAATTCCAACATGGACACTACAAATAATCGCGTTAATGTAAGCGCAGGTAGTACTACAACTCTGCTTTTTGAAGATGATGGTTTAAATACAATAACTATCGATCCAACAGGGTTGAAAGATTCTACAGGAGCAGACATAACTGAGCAAACTACGTCATTTACAGTCAGCAAACGCGATACACTATACACGGACTCAACTCAGATACTATTTACTGCTGTACCGGCAAACAGCGACACCATAGTAATCAACTCCCTTACCTATACCTTCACAACTGGTCAAGCAGAGGATACAACCGGTGCTGACCGGGTGATCTACCGTGATGGCCCACTTGATCGGGTTCTCGCTGATCTGGAAGACGCCATTGAAAATAATGATCCAATGTTCGCAGAAGGCACCGTATTAATTAGGGGAACCAATAGTCCTAATGCTAATACCCTAGTATTGTCATCACTTGCCAATGGCAGTGATTTTACAGTTGTAACAAGTGGACTAACATCAGCACCAACGGAACCTGACGGCTCATCTACTGTTGGTTCTAGTATTTTTACGGCAGCTAACACTATAACGGTAGGAACTAACCCTGCAATTTCCTTCTCTAGTGATGGCCTACCTAATATATTTAACATTGCAGAGTTAGACATTAGAAACTTCTCTAATGGATCTGCCAATATGGATGATGATGCCGCCAATTCCCCACAAATAACATTAGATTTCGGCACAGTAGCTGAAGCAAATGGAGTAACACAATTTGGTTCCACCTTTACACCAGTGTACATTCAGCAAAACGGTTCTCGTTTCGGAACTTTTGCTGGGGTAACGATAGCTGAAGACGGCCTGGTCACAGCTCTGTTTGATAATGGAGAGACTCGAAGGATTTACAAGCTTCCAATAGCAACCTTCACCAACGTTAATGAACTTGAAGCTCGATCAGGTGGCGTTTGGAATGCTACAGAGGCTTCTGGTGATTACACTTTGCGTGTTGCCGATAACGGCAAGGCAGGACAAACTATTCAAAGCTCACTTGAAAACTCAACAGTCGATATCGGTGAGGAATTCACCGACATGATCGTGGTACAGAGAGCCTACTCTGCTTCCGCGAAAATCATCAGTACAGCCGACCAAATGTTGGAAGAACTGATGAGGGTGAAACGCTAGTCTCTAAATAATGTTTCACTTTTCTACCACTAACCCACGTCCCAAACCCAGTCCCGGTAACGTTCAAGGAGCGTTGCCGGGACAATCGACTCAAGCTTCTTCAGCTTGCAGAGCAATCTCTCTAGCAACACGGTGGAAGCTAGACCTCAACAGATCATCAGTCTTCGCAAGGCAAACATTCATTTCAGGAAACCAAGGATAGTGTTCAAGACCCAACATGCACCACTCATCTTCATACTGCCCTCTGGCAATTGACCAGACTGGTGTTCCGACAGCCGCAGCTAACCATTGAAGTGACACCCTCGTTGTAACCACACAATCTAAAGACCCACAAAGCGCCGCCAACTCATCAAGATCTTCAACCAAATCAATTTCATTAAGGATGAAGATATCTGCACCGAAGCTTTTTTTCATTATTTGAACTTCCTCTGAGGTTACCCCTGCTTGTAAGCATATAAAATGGGCACTCTTAATATTAAATAATGGTTGCCACAGCGAAAGTTCTGGATAACATCTGGATTGTCTTTCAAGCAAATGTGAACGCCAAGAAATGCCTATTTTTTTCCCTGGCCCCAATTGCGCAAGTTTTTGCTTCCAGTTTTTAAGTCGCTCTGGAGCCCCAAGTAACCTCTGTGATTGTGATGGAAAGCTCTCAACACTTGGTCGAAAAAAACGGCCAAGGGAGCCTTGCAAAACAAAAAAATCAATCTGGGGGTGCTTTTGCAGCCAATTAAAGTCCTGAACAAAAATTTTGCCATCAGCAGTATAACGAGCAACCCCTTCAACCACCGCTTTTGGAAATGACCGCTGAAATAACGTAACAAGTCTATCATCTACCCCAATGATGACGTGCTTTGCGATTTCTATTATATCTTGGAGGCAGGTTGAAAACATAATTTGATCACCAACTCCCTGCTCCCCCATAACAAGTATAGTTTGCCCACTCAAATTTTCACCATTCCAGACTTTATCTGTAAATTTGCCAAGACTACCAATCGTACTTCGCCATTCAAAAGCCAGCCACCCCTTTTCAATATCACCTCGGGCAAGAAGTGATATTGAGTCAAAGTTGTCTGTGTTAGCTAATGCTGGATCTAGTCTTAGTGCTTGGCGATGTTTATAGAGTGCTTCATCCCAATAACCATTTTCTTTTAAAATTTGCGAATATTCAAAAATTAGCTGAGCCTGCGTACCTTTTTCTTCAAGCGCATCTACAATTTTATCAAGAATAAGCAGACAACTTTTGTCAAAGGGCTCTGAAGCAAGAGCCCGTAAAATTAGTGAAGCAGCTCCATCAACCTGCCCAAGTTCAAGAGACATCTCTGTCAAACTCACGAGAGCATTAAGATGTTTGGGTTCATCATCAAGAACTTGACGAAATAAACTCAAAGCTTCTTTCAGACGTCCAGCATCATAGTGAACTTGGGCAAGCTTTATAAGCTTATTATTCTTTGTTGTTGATCTGTAAACCAACACCTCTTCTCCTCTTATTGGATTCCTATTTTGAGTGTGTCAACTGATTGCGCAGACAAATTTCTATAAAAATCTGTTTAATTATTCAGAAAACGATTTCAGGTAAAGTTCTCAAGTTTCAATGTTCAAAATAATAAATCTATCGAGGTACTTACTCATCTAATAATTATTTTAGTAACCTTAAAGTATTTTTTTTTCTAGAATCAAACTAGTGAGAACGCTAATTTTAACTGGTTAGACAAGAAGACCAAAGAAGCAAAATTAACTTTAAAATAAGTAAATATTTGTTGAAGCGACTTGTTTATATAGAAATTTTTACGTATTCAATATAACCCTCAGCTGATCAATTATGATCAAATACCCATTATTTACCCAAAAAGGTTGCATAATAAAATTTGAACTACTAGGCAATTTTTGCCGAGGCGTTAACTTGTTGTTCACGATACCTTCTTTAGCTTATGTAAATATAAAGATATCCAGTCGCTAGTTCAGGCAAATAAATAGCGACAATGTTTGGGATAAGGGAAATAAAGTGGAAACACTGCTACATGCACTCCGTAATTTAGGGCCACTCAAACTAACCGTTATGGGCGGGGTAGCTTTTGGTCTTATTGGCTTCTTCATTTTTATCACGACACGATTAACTTCACCGCAAATGGAATTACTATATGGTGGCCTGGAGCCTGATGATACAAGTCGAATCACCGCTCAACTTACTCAGACAAACGTTCCCTTCGAAATACGTAACGGAAGCGACATTTTTGCTCCAAGTGAGATGGTTGGTCAAATTCGTCTATCTCTAGCAGGCAAAGGGATAGGAGGTGGAAATATCGTTGGTTACGAGATTTTTGATGAGGCAAGTTCTCTTGGTACAACTAATTTCATTCAAAACGTAAATTTAAAACGAGCTCTTGAAGGCGAACTAGCAAGAACTATTAAGTCCATAGCAAATGTTAACTCAGCTCGTGTTCATTTAGTGATGCCAAAAAGACAACTATTCTCTCGCCAGGCTCAAGAACCAAGTGCAACCATTATGCTAAAAATGGCTGGTGCTGGCCGTCTTGGTCCAGAGCAAGTAGCTGCTGTTCAGTATTTAGTTGCCGCCGCTGTGCCTGGATTAAGTCCAAACAGAATTTCAATTATAGACAATAAAGGTTCCTTATTAGCCCGAGGTTTTGAAGATAAAAATGACTCTAGCGCTGATGCTGCCAAAGCCAGCGAACGCAAACGCAATCTCGAGGTTCGGCTAAATAGGACCATCGAACAATTAATCCAAAACATAGTTGGCTTTGGAAAAGTTAGAGCAGAAGTAACTGCAGACATGGATTTTGACCGTATTGTCACAAATGAAGAACTCTTTGATCCTGAAGGGCAAGTAGTCGCTTCGACCCAGTCTATAGAACAATCCAACAAAAATCAGGAAAGTGACGGCTCTGCACCAGTAAGCATAGCCACGAACCTTCCAGATAATAACTCAAATACCACATCGTCTGGTGCAAGCCTTAACTCAAGTGAGGACCGTACTGAAGAAACAGTAAACTACTCTAACTCAAAGAAGATCACTAACCACATTCGAGAAGCTGGGGTTTTAACACGATTATCTGTAGCTGTTCTCGTAGATGGCACATACCCAGAAAATGAAGCTGGAGAAAAAGTTTACAAGCCACGAACCGAGGATGAAATGCAACTCATGGCTACTCTCATTAGAAGTGCCATTGGCTTTAACGCAGACCGGGGAGACTCTGTTGATGTTATTAATATGCAATTTGTTGACCTTATCACGGAGGGAGAGGAAAGTTTAGATGTATTCTTAGGCCTCAATAAAAGTGATATGCTCCGGATGGCAGAAATGCTTGTTCTTAGCATTGTTGCTATTTTGGTTATCCTATTAGTGGTTCGTCCTCTCGTATCTAGAGCCTTTGAAGCACTTCCAGTAGCTATTGAGGAAGACAAAATGCTTGCTGATCAAACTTCCGCAACAGCTGGTGCCCTCACAGGTCCGGGCGGGGTTGGAACAACTGCAAGTGGAGAGCCAAGAATAGAGGGTCAATTTTCGGACGATTTGATAGACATTGACCAAGTTGAGGGCCGGGTCAAGGCATCCTCAGTCAAAAAGATTGGAGAAATCGTGGCAAAACACCCTGATGAAGCACTTTCTGTTATCCGATCATGGATGTACACAGAAAGTTGAGATAATCTGGACTTGAAAAATGGCAAAAGAAAAAAAGAAATTAGATAAAGACTTGGGGAATCTGACTGGTGTCCAAAAGGCAGCTATTTTTATGCTTGCATTAGATCAGGAGCATTCCGGCATGTTGTTCACGCTAATGGAAGATGATGAAATTCGCGAGCTGTCTCAAACTATGGCAACTCTGGGGGTGGTTTCATCCCGTGTTATAGAAAAGTTATTTATGGAGTTTGCAGATAGCGTATCTGGTGGTGCCGGCGAGACAGTTACTGGTTCTCAGGTTACAGCTGAACGCCTGCTATATGGCGCATTACCTGAAGATAGGGTAGCTGGAATTTTAGAAGATATTCGCGGCCCTGCCGGTCGCACAATGTGGGAAAAGCTAGGTAATGTGAATGAAACCGTTTTAGCTAATTATTTAAAGAACGAATACCCACAGACTGTTGCAGTTGTCATGTCTAAAATTAGTCCTGATCACGCTTCCCGGGTTTTGGCAGTACTACCAGAAAAATTTTCTATGGAAGTAATTATGCGTATGTTGCGTATGGACTCCGTCAAGAAAGAAGTTATCGACCACATTGAAAAAGTACTACGAGTGGAATTCATGTCAAACCTTGCAAAAGGCTCAGGCAAACGCGACAGCCACGAAATGATGGCAGACATCTTCAACAACCTTGATCGCGCAACTGAAGCGCGTTTTATGGAAGGTCTTGAGGAGCAGAGCGGGGAATCCGCTGAAAAAATCAAAGCCTTAATGTTCACATTTGATGATCTTTCAAGGCT
>CACKCT010000023.1:0-18410 GCA_902598645.1 Rhodospirillaceae bacterium
AAGATTCAGGCGATGTTCCCGGTTTCTAGTGACTATTTGTCCGTGATTATTTATCAGTAACCTTTAATATAACAATTTTGTGCAGTAAGCCGGGGCTAAGAACTTTTTTAGCAGCCTTTTGCATCCGAGTCGTTAGAATGCTTGTTGTTAATTTTGTTTTACGTCGAATAAGCTGTGGGACGAAGACATATAGTTCTTTGAAAAAAGCATCAGTTAAACGTGGTAGCTGTTTAATTAAAGCTTGTTGATTTTCAACACCAAGAACTTGAACTTTGAGCTCGATTAAAATAGTGGCAGCTACTCTGTCTTCAGCAAAAATAGGGATGGACAATTTATCCATTTTGATATCAATGGGGGGTTCAACCTGAGTGATTTTCTCTTCTTCAACTTTGTTTGAAAATGGACCGATCTGTAGCCATTTAAGAACACTTATAGTGCCGCCACCAATCATTAGTAAAATAGCAAAAATAATAATTATTTTTTTAACATCCATAGCTCGAATCGCTCCAATGGAAAATTCAACTCTATGGTAAATCAAAACTTGAAAAATAATCGAGGAAATATTCTAAAAATGTTGATAACCAGAAGACGCTATATCTACTTTTATACCTTTGCTATCAAGAAAGGTCACTAGATGAGAGTCGAGCAAGGGCTCAATATTACCAACTTGAGTTAATGCAATCTCAAGCTCTTTTGCTAGTTGTGAGATGTTTTTTTGAAACTTAACAGGTACAGTAAAAAGAAGTTCATAATCATCACCTCCAGAGATTAGCTCCTCCAAAAGTTTTGAGTTAATTTCTACCATAGCACGAGCTGTTTCTGATAGGGGAATATCACTAGCCCTTATTGTCGCACTAACATGAGAAGCTGTACAGATGTGTCCTAAATCTTGAGAAAATCCGTCTGATATATCTATTGCTGAGCTGGCAAATCCAGTAAGTCGTCTTCCTAAATCAATTCTGGGTTGTGGGCGAAGATATCTATCAGTTACATAGTTCAGATGGGGTTGCTCAATTTTTATATTGTTTTTCCGCAAGGTTGATAACCCAAGATATGCATCTCCAATTGTTCCACTTACATAGACAAGATCACCAATATTTGCTCCAGAACGTTTGATCTCACAGTCTTTTTTAACCCAGCCGAAAGCCGTAATAGTTAAGGATAAAGGACCAGGTGTTGAGACGGTATCACCGCCAATCAAGGTGACGTTATATAGATCTTGTTCAATAGCAAGTCCTTGTGAAAAGGTATTTATCCAGCTTGCATCATATTTTACATGTCCTGAGTCAGGTAAGGATAATGATAACGAGTAATAAGCAGGATCAGCACCCATGGCAGCTAGATCTGAAATATTTACTCTTAAACATTTTGATGCAATTAGGTCAGGGGGTGTTTCTTCAACAAAATGAACATCTGATATTAATGTGTCCATTGTAACAACCAGTTGATAATTTTTTTTTGTCTTTAGAACTGCTGCATCATCTCTCAACAAGGCAGCTCCGACCTCTGCTTGAGTAAGTGGACTCAAGTATTTTTTTATTAGGTCAAATTCGTTAGGACGAGAATATTGAGTCATTTAATCACTCAAATTTTTCATTTCTGCATTTCGCACTACTCTTGAAATTTTATCCAATACTCCGTTAACTAAACTTGGTTTATTGTCATCAAAAAATGCCCTAGCAACATTGACATATTCGTTGATGATGACTTTTGCTGGAACTTTGGCAAAAGTTATAAGTTCAAAGGTACCAGCGCGTAAGATTGCTCTTAGAATAACTTCAAGTCGTTCAATAGTCCATTCATCAGAGAGGGAGGGCCTGATAATTTGATCTATTTCATTTTGTTTTGCCGATACACCACGAATAATTTTTGTAAGAAGATTATAATTAGGTGTTGCTATGTGAGGGCAGTTTTCTTGATCATCTTTAGTCAATTCTGAATGGAATTTCCATCGATCTTTGAGAAATTCCAGCAACACAGGATCAGCAGAAACACCCGTCATGTCTATTTCGTAAAGGGCTTGAACAGCAGAAAGTCTCGCAGAAGAACGGTCGACTCCCACAATCTTTTTGTTGTCACTATTTGAAGAGTTCATATGGACATGGGATGGAAATATTTTTTAACTTCCATCATCCTAAGGCAGGCATTTGCTACATCTCCACCTTTGTTTTTCTTACTTACAGATGCTCTATCCCAAGCCTGTTCATGATTTTCTACGGTCAAAATGCCGTATCCAAGAGCTACACGGTATTGCATTGCAATATCCATCATGCCACGAGAAGCCTCTTGGCATACATAGTCATAGTGTGAAGTTTCACCACGAATTACACATCCAAGTCCAATAAAACCAGCAAAATGATTTTTGTTTGGATTATATTTCAACGAGTGGATAGCTTGAAGAATAGCCTGGGGTATCTCAAAGGCTCCAGGAACAGCTATGCGTTCATATTCTATTCTTGCATTTTCGAGGACTGTTATAGCACCCTTGCATAATTCATCCGAAATATCTTCGTAAAAGCGACTTTCCACTATTAATACTTTTGAATCTTCTATCATGGGTTGTCTATTCAACCAGAAATAGAACGTTGTTCAACAACACTAAGCCCATAACCTTCAAGCCCGACAATGTTGCGATGAGTGTTTGAGAGAAGGATCATATCTTTGACTCCTAAGTCTAGTAAGATTTGTGCACCAACACCGTAGTCTCTGAGTTCTGCATTTGAGCTAATTTCTTCTCCCATTTTTTCTCGAACACGATCAGATAGGCTTGTTGGTAATGGTTCTCGAATTAAGACGATAATACCCCGCCCCTCATTGGCAACCATATTCATGGCTTTGTGTAATTCATCACACTTACCAGTTGCATCGGACAAGACATCCTCCAAAAGATTTAAAGCATGCATGCGAACCATTACAGGTTTGCCATTTCCTACTTCACCTTTTGTAAGTACGATATGTTCTGCATAAACCACTTTATTAACATAAACAAACATCTTGAACTTCCCACCGTGATTGCTGTTGAAAGTGGATTGAACTTTGCATTCTACCAAGCGGTCATACATGAGACGGTAAGCGATTAAATCAGCGATAGTACCAATCTTTAAACTATGGCTTTGAGCAAATTTAATGAGTTCAGGTAATCGCGCCATCGAACCGTCATCATTCATTATTTCGCATATGACACCAGAAGGGTTTAAGCCGGCAAGTCGAGATACATCAACGGCGGCTTCTGTATGACCAGCTCGTACAATCACGCCACCCTGAGATGATACCAAAGGGAAGATGTGCCCTGGGCTTGCTATATCAACATTGGTCTTGGTTGGATTAATTGCCACAGAAATTGTGCGAGCCCGATCAGATGCGGAAATGCCAGTTGTTACTCCTTCTCTAGCTTCGATTGATACTGTAAAAGCAGTTTGATGCCGGGAGTTATTTCGGCTTGCCATCAAAGGTAGCTCTAATTCACGAATGCGCTCAGGAGTTAATGAAAGGCAGATTAGTCCACGTCCATACTTGGCCATAAAGTTTATTGCTTCGGGTGTAGCCATTTGTGCAGGTATAACAAGGTCACCTTCATTTTCTCGTTCTTCGTCATCAACAAGTATGTACATTTTCCCATTACGGGCATCTTCAATTATGTCTTTGATGGGTGATAAGATTTTAGATTTTTTCACGGCAATAAAAAAATTCCTTATAAACACTCCTATTAGGAATGTTCAATTTCCATAAGTCTTGCAACATAGCGAGCAAGCATGTCTATCTCCAAATTGACCAACTCTCCAATTGAGAGTAATCCTAGCGTAGTTTCAACTTGAGTGTGAGGGACTAAGTTTACTCCAAAGCTCATTTTATCTACCTCGTTCACAGTCAAAGACACTCCGTTCAAGGTTATTGAACCTTTAGGTGCAATAAATTTCCTTAACATGTCACTTGTTTTGAACTTTACACGTAGAGAATCACCTTCTTTGTTAATATCTACTACTTTAGCTGTTCCATCAACATGACCGGAAACTAAATGACCACCCATTTCATCACCAACCTTTAGAGCACGCTCCAGATTAACAGGTGTATTTACCACCCAAGACCCAAGAACAGTTTTAGATAATGTCTCTTCTGAAGCCTCAAAAGCGAACCAATTATCTTGTTTTTCGATGACTGTCATGCATGCACCAGAACAGCAGATAGAGGCGCCTATGTTGATTTCTGCGGTATTAATTTGAGTGGTTATTTCAAATCGGGTATCACCCTTCTTCTCTATGGCGCATACTTTACCTATATCTGTAACAATACCAGTAAACATCTCTATTTCCTATTTGTGAATTCATACATTTCGTAAATATCATTACCGCACTGGTGCTGACTAACACGTTTAAATGATTTTGCTTCTTGTAGGTTTTCAACACCGCATCCAGCAATTGAGTCTATCCCATCACCTCCGATTATGTTTGGTGCACGGAACCACGCAAGACGATCAACTAACCCAGCACTAATAAAGGATCCTGCTAGTTTGCTACCGCCTTCTAATAAGACATTATTAAATCCATAAGTGCCCAAAGTCTTTGCAATAAGCTCTGGGGGTAGCTGACCAGAAAGTGCGGGTTCAAGTTCAATTATTTTGACCCCAAGCTCAGTATAATTAGAAATCTTTTTCCTATTATCTCTTGCTGCAGTAAAGACGGTAGTAGGTATTTTGTTTGCTGTTTTAACCAAAGTGTTAGATAAAGGCAATTTCAAAGTGCTGTCGATTATAATCCGATGAGGAGAATAATTTTCCATACCAATGAGACGACAGGTTAGTTGAGGCTTATCAGCTAATGCAGTCCCTATACCAATAATAATTGCGTCACTTCTGGCTCTAAGCATATGACCTTGCGCTCTAGCCTCAGGCCCTGTGATCCATTTGCTTTGTCCACTTTGTGTGGCAATCTTTCCATCCAATGTTGTCGCAGACTTTAATGTTATAAGTGGACGACCTTCTGACAGTCTTTTGAAAAAGCCCTCATTAAGGTTCTTTGCTTCTTTCTCCAGTACTCCCTCAATTACCTCAATGCCAGCATTCTTAAGGTGGTCTATACCACTACCAGATACTCTTGGGTCTGGATCCTTACAAGCGACAACCACACGTTTTATTTTAGCATTTATGAGAGAAATTGAGCATGCGGGTGTTTTGCCCTCATGACTGCAGGGTTCTAGTGTCACGTATGCTGTTGCTCCATAACATCGAGCTCCTGCTCTCTTAATAGCTTCTGTTTCTGCATGTGGTCTTCCACCAATTTGTGTCCAACCTCTTCCAGCAATCTGACCTTCACTTGTAACGATTACGCAACCAACAGCTGGGTTGGGGGCAACTATTCCTAGACCTCGCCTTGCTAAGGCAAGCGCTGTTCCCATGTGGATTATATCTTCTTCAAAGACATTCATCATTGAGGCTCCGAGATATATTAATTCTCGTCACCTAGTTCACCGATGAACTCTTCGAAGTCTTTGGTTTCTCGAAAATTACGATAGACTGATGCGAAACGAACATAAGCAATTGTATCAAGATCTCGCAAGTTATCCATGATCATCTCGCCAACGACTTTAGTAGGAATTTCTGTTTCCCCTAAAGTCTCCAGTCGTCTTTGAATACCATTTACAACACGTTCTATTTTGTCATCATCTACTGGTCTTTTCCGAAGGGCAATTTTTAAGGAACGCATAATTTTGTCACGATCAAAAGGTGCTCTGTCTCCGTTCTTTTTTACAACAGTTAGTTCGCGCAATTGTACCCTTTCAAAGGTTGTAAAACGCGAACCACAATTTGAGCAAAAACGCCGGCGTCGGATTGTTGCATTATCTTCCGTCGGTCGAGAATCTTTGACTTGTGTGTCATCACTACCACAGAAAGGACATCGCATAAAATAGTCTCCCTCTCAAGCTCCTAAAGTATCCATGTAGATTGGAAATTTTCGACAAAGTTCGCTTACTTTAGAAGCTGCTTCGGCCTCTGCAACTGAGTTATCGCTTTTATTAACGGCAAGGCCATCAAGAACATCGCCAATTAAATGACCTATTTGACTAAATTCTTCTTTTCCAAAACCTCTGGTTGTACCAGCTGGAGTTCCAAGGCGGATACCAGATGTAACAGTAGGTTTTTCCTGATCAAAGGGAATGCCATTTTTATTACAGGTCATAAGTGCACGGTCAAGGCTGAGCTCTGCATCACGACCTGTTATACTTTTTGGCCTTAGATCAACCAGTAATAGGTGTGTGTCGGTGCCTCCGGAAACAATTTCCAAACCACGTTCAACAAGAGTTTTTGCTAGTACTTGAGCATTTTCGATAACGGCTTTTATGTATTGTTTAAATTCCGGTTGCAAAACTTCACCAAATGCAACTGCCTTTGCTGCAATAATGTGCATTAGTGGTCCGCCCTGAAGTCCCGGGAATACAGCAGAATTTATTTTTTTAGCAATATCATCATTATTTGTTAGAATCATACCACCCCGCGGTCCACGCAAAGTTTTATGAGTTGTAGTGGTAACAACATCCGCAATACCTATTGGGGAGGGATGCAACCCAGCTGCTACTAAGCCTGAAAAATGAGACATATCTACCAACAACAACGCGCGTACCTCGTCCGCTATTGCTCGAAAACGTTCAAAATCGATTGTTCTAGAATAGGCAGAGCCACCCGCAAAGATCAGCTTTGGTTTGTGTTCTTTCGCGAGTCTCTCAACTTCTTCATAATCAATTATAGCATCTTCACGACGTACTCCATATTGAATACCATTAAACCACTTTCCGGATAAAGCTGGGGGGGCTCCATGAGTAAGGTGACCGCCGGCTGCTAATGACATCCCTAATGTTGTGTCCCCTGGTTGTAACAAAGCCAGCATGACTGCGCCATTAGCCTGACAACCTGAGTGTGGTTGTACATTTACATGTCCGCAACCAAAGATTTTTTTTGCTCGGTCAATTGCCAGGGTCTCAGCGACATCAACATTTTCGCAACCACCATAATAGCGACGTCCTGAATAACCTTCGGCATATTTATTAGTCATCACGGAGCCTTGAGCCTCCATTACGGCTCTTGAGGTAATATTCTCAGATGCTATCAACTCAATCTGACCTTGTTGACGGATTAATTCGCTTCTGATGGAGGAAGAGAGCTGTTGGTCTATATCAGAAAGTGATTTGTTAAAGAAGTTGTTTAAACTAGTAGATGGATAATTGTTATCATTGTCTAACATTGAATGCTCCTAGGAAAGTACAATTGATTATGGGTTTGATAATTTTTCTACACGATTTTTATGGCGGCCACCCTCAAAATCTGTATTAAGAAAAGTGTGAAGGCAATCTACAGCTACATCCTTTCCTATCACTCGTCCTCCGAAAACGATAACGTTTGCATCATTATGAAGTCGAGACATTTTTGCACCTAATGAGTCGTGAACAAGAGCAGCACGAATATTGTTGTGACGATTTGCTGCAATAGAAATTCCAATTCCACTTCCACAGACAAGAATGCCACGGGAGGCTTTATTATCTTTTATTGCTGCAGCCATAGCATATCCATAATCAGGGTAATCTACAGATTTAGCTTCATTGGTTCCTAAGTCTAGAACTTCAAGGTTAAGATTTTTTAATTCCTGTTTTAACTCATTTTTAAGTTCAAAGCCCGCATGGTCACATGCAATAGCAATAACTTCAGATGACATTTTTGTTTCCTAGCAAATATTGGTGTAACATATTAGAATTTAAATACCATGTATTGGTCTCCTTTGCCAATAAACCACAATTCATCGATAGGAAAAATAGATATATAGCAAATTATAGATATTACTTTCTGTTTTTTGCACTCTTTTTGTTTAACACGTAGTGGAGTTTACGGGCTGCCAGATGCTTTAGAACCTCTTCACTTTGGTTCTTGTCACCGACCATAACAACTTCGGTTCCTGTGTTTGGGTCAATAGCAATCACCTTAACAGAACGACCAGTTGTGTAAATAAGCTCAATGAGAACTTCGCGTTGTTCTTCCAAATTCGACTCATATTTAAAAAAACATATTCAACAATAATAAGTTTACCACGATTTGTATGTTTGAAGTATGATATTCTCGCTCACTAGAATACAACATGAATCGTTACGTATATAGCAATATTCAAAACTTACTTAAGCAAGAGTATTGCAAGTCGTTGACATGATGTGTTTCCTATGTTTCTTGTTCGTTTGAAAAAAAATTAGATAAAGGTACTGTAAACATTGGTTAAAAAAGGATCATTATCGTTGGGATCTTTTCCTACAACTCGTATGAGGCGCAACCGTGCTGATGACTTTTCACGGCGTCTTGTTTCCGAAAACACTCTGCATACAAATGACTTAATTTGGCCAATTTTTGTAATGGATGGAGATAACATACGTGAGCCAATTCCTTCTATGCCTGGAGTAAACCGTCTCAGCATCGATCGAATGATTGATGCCGTTGGAGAAGCCGCTAACTTAGGGATACACGCTATTTCAGTCTTTCCAAATATTGACCCGGCCCTAAAAACATCCAAAGCAGAGGAGGCTTTTAATCCAGAAAATTTAATCTGTCGTGCAGTGCGGGCTCTGAAGAAGTCTTATCCAAACGTAGGTGTCATTTGTGATGTTGCGTTGGATCCTTTTAGTAGTGATGGTCATGATGGAATACTCAAGGATGGTGTTATAAATAATGATGAAACTATAGAAGCACTTTGTAAGCAGTCCGTTGTTCAGGCTCAAGCAGGCTGCGACATTATTGCCCCATCGGACATGATGGATGGGCGAGTAGGTGCAATACGTAATGCTCTTGACGAGAGGGGTTTTGAATCAGTTCGTATTTTGTCGTACGCCGCCAAATATGCATCGGCTTTTTACGGCCCATTCCGAGATGCAGTAGGTTCAGGTGGTGTTCTGAATGGAAACAAAAAAACTTACCAAATGGATCCAGCAAATTCAGGGGAAGCCCTTCGTGAGACGGCACTTGATATAGCCGAAGGAGCAGATATGGTAATGGTTAAGCCGGGTTTACCCTACTTAGATGTACTAAGTCACATTAAGGAAACATTTGGAGTTCCAACCTTTGTTTATCAAGTTAGTGGGGAGTATGCAATGTTGAAAGCTGCAATTCAAAATGGCTGGCTGGATAACGACAAAGTTATTCTTGAAAGCTTAATAGCCTTTAAACGCGCTGGTGCTGATGGGATATTTACATATCTTGCTCCCGAAGCTGCTAAACTAATTAACTATCAATAAAAAATACTTCTTATAACCTGGTTCTCTTAAGTATTGTTCTTTAATGTTTGATTAAAGGAATCTAAATGAAAATACGTGGTCCTTTATCGGGAATCAAAATAGTTGATTTAACACGAGTACTGTCAGGGCCATATTGTACGATGTTGCTAGCAGATTTAGGTGCGCGAGTTATCAAGGTAGAAGCGCCATTGATAGGTGACGATGCTCGTCATTTTGGTCCTTTTGTTGAAACGCTTGAGGGTAAAAAATCTGCATATTTTTCATCACTTAATCGAGGTAAAGAAAGTATAGCGCTCAATTTAAAAAACTCAGAAGACAACAAGACTTTTAAAAAATTACTCGGTTACGCTGATGTTCTTGTTGAAAATTTCCGACCAGAAACAATGGAAAACTTTGGACTTGGATGGAAAGTCCTGCATAAAAAATTTCCAAAGTTGATTTATGCTGCAACTTCTGGATATGGGCATACTGGTCCTTACTCACAAAATGCAGCATATGATCTTGTGGTACAGGCAATGGGAGGTTTAATGAGTTTAACAGGCCAACAGGATAGCGGGCCAACTAGAGTAGGCGCTTCAATTGGCGATATTATAGCTGGTATGTTCACGGCAATAGGCGTAAATGCTGCTTTGTATAATCGTGAGAGAACCGGTAAAGGACAAAAAATAGATGTTGCAATGCTTGATTGCCAAGTTGCTATTTTAGAAAACGCAATTGCTAGATATTCAACCACCGGTGATGTGCCCGGTCCGCTTGGTGCACGTCATCCTTCAATAACACCATTTGACTCGTTTAAGGCAGCAGATGGCAATATTGTAATTGCAGTTGGAAATGACAAAATATTCTCAGTTTTATGTGAGGCAATAGGCCGCTGTGAATTAGTTGAAAATCCTTTTTTCAAAACAAATAATTTGAGAACAGAAAATTGTTTGATTTTAAAACAAACACTTGAACAAGCTCTGAGTAGAAAAACGGTTGCTGAGTGGAAGAAAGTTTTTGATCAGGTTGGTGTTCCATCTGGACCAATTAATAAGATTGACCAAGTGTTAGCGGATCCGCAAATAATCTTTCGTAATATGGTAGTGACAGCTGATGATAAAATTTCTGGACCCTTAAAAATGGCAGGCAATCCAATAAAAATGTCGTCCTTCAAGGACCCTTCAACTCGTCCACCTGCTCCTGAATTAGACGCAGATAGAAAAAAAATTATTGCAGAATTTATCTCCAATGATGATTAATTCTTTAAAGTGCTTAAGTTTTTTGTCAAACAAAAACATAAAGTTGTATACCTATGCTTTATTTTTAAAGGTAAATACAAAGATTATTTTGCTGTACTAATTTGCGCATAATCCCCTTTAAAGTACAGTAAAGGCCTGCCATTTTTTGATTGTTGAAGACGTTCGACCAAGCCTACAATGATTAGGTGGTCTCCGCCACTATGAATTGATTCAATTTTACATTCAAGATTTGCAAGGCAACCATTTAATATGGGAACGCCAGTATCCCAAAAAGTATGATCAACTTCAGCAAAACGGTCCTCTACTTTGGTTGAGAAAATAACTGACAAATTTTTTTGATCTTCATTTAACATATTCAAAGCGAAACCATTTCCTCTATCAAAAGCATCAATGCTAGCTGTTTTTTTATCAAGGCAGAATAGAACTAAAGGAGGAGATAGGGAGAGAGATGTAAAGGCATTGACTGTAAGTCCAACCGGAGTTTTATTCTCTGTCATCCCAGTAACAATGGTTACGCCGGTAGCAAAGAGACCTAGGACACTTCTAAATCTTGTTTGATCAATACTCACGTTTTTGTATTTCATTCTATTAAGTTAATACAAAGGATAAAAATTCTAAATATTATAAAAACATGCTATTAATATTTTTTTTGCCATAAATGTTTTCTTGTATTTGTTACAAAACAAAAAATAGAATTATAACATATTTTTTTGCAACCTATACTTTTCAGTTTTAAAATGCGAGTATATTAAAATATGATTTCTCTCAATTAAAAAATTGGGGCAACTAACTTGAGACGCTCACCTCAATTCACTTCTCTAAACTCAACTCATTTCTTCTTTACAACAAATCTTCAGCCGTGCCCTTATTTTAATGGAAAGGTCGAAAGGCGCTTAGTAACAGAGTTAATTGGAGAAGATTCACAGGTCTTACATGACCAACTAACTCGTAATGGTTTTCGGCGTTCTCACGGAGCAGCTTATGCTCAAGCTTGTCCTGACTGTGATCGATGCACAGCAATAAGGGTAAGAGCTCGTGAATTTATTTATTCTCGGAGTCAGCGAAGAATTGCAAAACGTAATGAGGAACTCTCAGTAAGACAGGTTTCAGCAATCGCCAATAAGGAGCAATTTAATCTTTTTAAAGCCTACCAGTCTTCTCGACATTCTGGAGGTGATATGGAAAACATGCTTTTCTCTGATTATAAATCCTTGCTAGAAGAAAATACGATCGATACAGCTTTAATTGAATTTCGCCTAAGCCGTCGTCTCGTTGCTTGCATGATTGTAGACAAAATATCAGATGGTTTTTCAGCTGTTTATAGTTTCTTCGATACAGAATTTGATAATCGCAGAAGTCTCGGTACTTTTATGATTTTATGGTTGATAAAACATGTGAAAGTTTGTGGTCTTGATTATGTTTATTTGGGATTTTGGATAAACAAATGTAAAAAAATGTCTTACAAAAAAAATTTTAAGCCTTTTGATTATTTTTGGTCTGGAAATTGGGTATCTCATGAAGAGATTAAGGATTTCAAAGAATTTTCTGATACCTAATTTATAAGTATGTAATTTTTTTTTCATTTTTTATGCTATATACTCAAGTTTAAATTTTTTACGTTTCATTATTTTTTTTATTGCAAAAATTAACCAAACTTTCCAGTAGTTGAGAATCCTCGGGGCACTTTTGACCCTGCTTGCGCACGTTTTCCTAGCCATTTGTTTAAATCGACTTCATTTCTTGTTCTTTGGCCAGCTTTCCAACTCAAACCATCTGATAATTTAAAAGCTTTCGCGTCAGCAATGCAACCCTGTGCAAAACGTTGAAGGAAATTTCCTCGTCCACGAGAAAGTTGCTGAAGTTGTTCTATAGGAAATATAAGTAACTTTCGGTTCTGCCCTACGCTGGCTATATGATCTGCCTCTTTATCTACAATTGAAGCAACTGCACCCTCCTCTCCTTTTTCAAGATTGAGGATCTGCTTTCCTTTTTTCGTTTGTGCAACAACGTCAGATTGCTTAACGATAAACCCCCTACCGGTATTAGAAACAACAAGTAATTTCTGGACCGGATTAAGAATAAACATAGAGATAGTTTCATATTCGTTGCCTAGACCAATCATTAAGCGAATTGGTTCACCATCACCACGTCCTCCTGGTAACTTATCACAACTAATTGTGTAGAAACGGCCATTACTGGCAAAGATGACCAACTTATCAGTAGTTTCTGCATTTATTACGAATTTTTCTGTGTCTCCTTCTTTATATTTTATCTCTTTTTTACTTTCTGCTTGTCCCCGCAGAGTTCTAACCCAACCTTTGGATGAGCAGATTACAGTAATTGGTTCTCGCTCAATCATTGCGGCTAGAGGAACAATAACTGATGAAGACGGCAACCCAATTAAAGTTCGACGTTTGCCAATAGTTGTTTTGGAACCGAATTCTTTTTTTATTTCATTTAATTCACTAGCAACCTTTTGCCACAAAACTTTTTCATCTTTGAGTTGAGCAACTAATTGTTTCTCCTCATTTGTTAGTTTTTTATTTTCTTGCTGTATCTCAACTTCTTCAAGTTTGCGTAACTGGCGCAGGCGCATATTCAGGATGGCCTCTGCTTGCAATTCAGTTAAATTAAAACTTCGGGTAAGTACTGTCTTAGGTTCCTCCTCCTCACGAATTATAAGAATTACTTTGTCTAAGTTCAGAAAAGCAACAAGGTAACCACCAAGTATTTCTAGACGATGACGAATTTTTTTTAGCCGAAATTTTTTTCTGCGTACAAGGACCTCACGGCGATGATCAAGGAAAGCTTGCAGTACATCACGTAAGTTCATTACACGAGGTACTTGATGACTATCAATAACGTTCATATTTAAGCTAAACCGAATTTCCATGTCGGTCTGTTTGAATAAATACTCCATCAGTAATTTAGAATTTACAGTCCTATTTTTTGGTTCAAGTATTATTCTAATTTCATCAGTAGATTCATCACGAATATCAGCTAACATGGGAAGCTTCTTAAGGTTCATTAAATCAGCTATTTTTTCAATGAGCCTGGACTTTTGAACTTGGTAAGGAATTTCAGTAACCACAATTTGATACTGGCCGTGGTTGAGTTGCTCAATTGACCATTTTGAACGCAGTCTGAATCCACCGCGTCCCGTTTTGTAAGTTTCCAGAATTGACTCTCGTGACTCTATAATCTCTCCTCCCGTTGGAAAGTCGGGTCCTGGAACTAAATCAATCAACTTTTCGAATGTAGCATTTGGAAATTTAATAAGGTGGGTTAAAGCTGTACATAACTCACTTAGATTATGAGGTGGTATAGAAGTTGCCATGCCTACAGCAATACCTGCTGATCCATTGGCTAACAAATTAGGGAAGCTAGCAGGTAAAACAATAGGTTCTGTGTCTTCACCATCATAGGTTTCACGAAAATCAACTGCGTCTTCGTTAATGCCCTCAAGTAATGCTAGAGCGGCAGCTGTCATACGAGATTCTGTATAGCGCATAGCTGCTGCATTATCACCGTCTATATTACCGAAATTCCCTTGACCATCAATTAGCGGGTAGCGTACTGAGAAATTTTGAGCTAAACGAACTAAAGTTTCGTAGATGGCAATATCACCGTGTGGATGGTATTTGCCCATTACGTCACCAACAACACGAGCACATTTTTTGAATCCAGTATTTGGGTCAAGTTTTAATTGCCGCATTGCAAATAGCAAACGCCTATGAACCGGTTTCAAACCATCCCGTACATCTGGCAAAGAACGTGACATGATAGTCGATAAGGCATAATTCAGATACCGTTCACCAAGAGCATCGGCAAGCTCTGTTTCAGGTATCTTATCTATTGGGGCTGCATTGACCATATATAAACCGACATAATGTAACAATTAAACAATATATAGTACTTTATAAGGAATTATGGTCAATATTTAGGATTTAAAAAATTTAATCAGCTTTTTCTGAACTATCAACTTGGTGAACAAATTTCTATGGGGAAATTATTTTGTAGTGAGACCTAATATTAATAAATCTTTAAAAAACATATTTGTTTATTTAATAAGCCAATCAACTAATTAGGAATTTATTTTGATTAAAAAAGCTGCATTATTACAAGTCCAGCAGTTACCATTAGGGCAGCAACAATTCTTCTGGTACCAAAAGACTCACCCAACACAAACACTCCAATAAATGCCGCAAAAACGGCACTTGTCTCACGTACTGCTGAGACATGGGCCATAGGTGCATGCCCAAGGGCCCATACAACCAGAGCATACGCAACAGCACACATACCACCCCCAATAAAACCAGTATACAACCAATGCTTGCGTATATATGGGATAAATTCCTGACGTTTGAAGATTAAGGAAGCAAAAATAAGTGGCAATGCATAAACAGTAAAAAGCCAAAGAATAAATGAGAGTGCATTACCTGATTTTCTTACGCCAATTCCATCAACAATTGTGTACGCACTAACAAAAGTAGCTATACCAATTCCATATAAAAAAGGAAGATAGTTCCAGCTTTCCCCTTTTTTGCGTTCCAAAGCAAAAGCAGCAATTCCAATTGATGCCAACATAAGACCACCTAATTCAGTTATTGTTGGAACTTCTGCATAAAAAGTTGATGCACCTAAGGCTACCAGTAAAGGTGCTGAACCTCGTGATACAGGATAAACGAGGCTCAAATCACCATAATTATAGGCACGAATAAGAAGAAAGTAATAAGTCGAGTGCAAACACATTGATAGAAAAAGATACGGCCAGCTCTCAGGGGCAGGCGGTTCTATGAAAGGAAGTGTGAAAATAGCCATTACTGAGCCAGCACCAATAACAAGTGTTAGTGTCAGCATTCTGTCTTCACTATTTTTTACAATCGCATTCCATATAGCATGCAATAATGCTGCTAACAATACAACCAAAGTGAAGCCGAGAGACATGATTTATATTTCCTTGAATTTTTTCAATAAAACTTAATTACAACTTTAGTAGTAAAAAATAAGTCGGCTACAGAGGCCAACATAAATGAATTCTATATTCAATGTTCGCCTTTATTGAAAAAACGTCAGCGAAACTTAGAGCGTAAAGTTTGGTCTAATATTTAATTAAGGTATTTTTCTGCTTTTTTGAGATCTTCAGGCAAGTTTATATTAAAAAACGGGTCGATAGGAACCGCAGACCATTCAACGTGGGCTACTTTGTATTGGGACGTCCACTGTTCAATTTTTCGAATATTTTTATACATTATTGCTTGTCGCAAGTCTCCAGCAAGCCTTGTTGGCCATATTGCAAAGACTGGATGATTTCGATTATTAGATCGCGCACAAGCTATATCAGCACCTTGAGTTTGTAAATTATTGTGCATTTCTTTAACGAGATTGTCAGGGAAAAAAGGAGCATCTGTGGGGAAAGTAGCAATCAATTCACAATCTGGCACATTCCAGGTTGCCCATTCCATACCTGTTAATACACCTGCTAAAGGCCCCATGGCTCCATCAACAACATCAGGAACAACCGGTAAGTTGAATTTCTTAAAGCGAGAGCTGTTGCCATTGGCATTTATTATCATATGGCTCACTTGGTCTGTGGCGACTTCAATAGTATAAGAGAGCAATGATCTTCCATTAAGCTTTTGAAGACACTTATCACCACCACCCATCCGTCTTGCTAGTCCACCTGCCAGTAAAACTCCTACAATATTTCTGATAACAGTCATTTAAATTTTATCCTTAACTTTTAAAAGGACACTCTTCTAAATTAAAAAAAGTAAAAGGAAAAAATCAATTTTCAGATATAATTTCAATGCCAGGAAGATTTCGAATGCTTGAAAGAAGGTCAGAATTAATCTCAAAACTATCCTTTAGCTTGATGTCTACCTCCCTACCATCTCCAAGTTTTGTTACCATTATTACTTCGCCTTTACCACTTTTACTATTTTTAAGTACTTCTTGAATATCTTTTAGTTGCTCAGAAGAGCTTATGTGAATGGTGAGGCCATTCTGTACTTTCATTGCGACTTTATCTAGTGATTCAACAATGTTAGCAGTAAACTTGGGTGTCTCTCCCTGAAATTGAACTCCTGCCTTGATCAATAATGAGTTCCCTAAATCAAATAACTTCTCGTTTGCAGTTAAAAGTTCAGAAAACACCATTATTTCAAAAATTCCAGACTCATCGGTTAACTGAACAAAAGCATAACGGTTACCTTTACCTGATCTACGCTCTGTCTTGCCTACGATAGTTCCCGCCATGATTGCAGGCCCCGTTAGGCCTTGTCTGATAATATCTGCTGAGGAACGCACCTTCATACGCACAAGGGTTTTTTTAAAAGTACCAAGTGGATGGCCGGACAAGTAAAATCCAATGGCGTCAAACTCCTCTTTCATCTTCGTAGTTGATGACCAGTCGGAACAAGAAGGTAATTTAACAGTCGTCATAGTTGACTTTCCAGAGTCAAATAAACCAATTTGGTTGCTGTTACGGTCTTGAGTAGCTGCATTAGAGAAACGTAATATTGTCTCGATACCCTCATAAAGAACTCGTCGATTAGGCTCGATACTGTCAAACGCACCTGCCTTTATAAGGTTTTCCATAAGTCTTTTGTTGACAACTTTAGAATCAATACGTTGTGCAAAGTCTGTGATATTTTTAAATGGGCCGTTCTTTATCCGTTCATCAACTAGCATGCACATTGCTGCTTCGCCAACATTTTTTATCGCCGATAGAGCGTAGCGAACACCAGCTTTGCCATTCTTATAGGTCTCAACCTGAAAATCAGCTCCAGATGCATTTACATCAGGGCCAAGAACCTCAACCCCAAGATTTGATAGCTCCTGTCGGAAAAGACTAAGTTTATCCGTATTATTTATATCCAAAGACATAGAAGCAGCAAAAAATTCTAAAGGATAGTTAGCCTTGAAGTACGCTGTTTGATAAGCCACTAACGCATATGCCGCTGCATGAGATTTATTGAATCCATAACCTGCGAACATGTTTACCTGGTCAAAAATTTGAGAAGCTTTTTCTCTAGGAACCGCTTTTGCATGCGCACCTTCAACGAAGACTTGCCGTTGTTTATCCATTTCTATTTTGTCTTTTTTACCCATTGCTCTTCGAAGTAGATCTGCATTGCCAAGGGTGTAACCTGAAAGTTCTTGAGCGACTTGCATAACTTGTTCTTGATATATCATAATCCCAAAAGTTTCTTTCAGTATTCCTTCTAGAGTTGGATACAGATAATCAGGGTCTTCCAGACCGTGTTTGCGTGCTATGTAGCTTGGGATATTTTCCATAGGCCCAGGTCGGTATAAAGCTACGATTGCGATAATATCCTCAAAAGAATCAGGTTTAAGTTTTCGAATTACATCGCGCATGCCTAAACTTTCCAACTGAAAAACTCCAATTGAGTCTCCTCTTGAGAGCATTTTGTAAGTTTTTTTGTCATCAAGAGGTATTGACAGTAGGTCGATATTAATACCCTTCTTACTGACCAGCTTAATTGCCTTATCTAGTAAAGTCAGAGTTTTTAGACCAAGAAAATCAAATTTTACAAGACCCGCAGACTCAACATACTTCATATTAAAACCCGTGACTGGCATATCAGATCGCGGATCTCGATAAAGTGGTATCAACTCATCCAAGGGCCTATCGCCTATAACAACTCCAGCAGCATGCGTTGAGGCATGGCGATATAGTCCTTCTAACTTCAGTCCAATCTCGATCAGTTTTTCAACTGAGGGATCCTCCTCCATTTCATATCGAAACTTAGGCTCTTTTTCGATTGCTTCATCCAAAGTTATTGGATTCGCAGGGTTGTTTGGTATCAATTTACAAATGCGATCAACTTGACCGTAAGGCATTTCAAGAACACGGCCAACATCACGAAGGACGGCACGAGCTTGAAGCTT
>CACKCT010000024.1:0-17968 GCA_902598645.1 Rhodospirillaceae bacterium
GTTGTTAACTTCCAGAAAGTGTTTTTGTGGGTCAAGGTGAACAATCATTGAGTGGTGAATGCTCGTAATATTACTTAATGCGAACGTTGGTGTTAAGATAATCAAAAGTGTAGTGATAAAATTCAAACCACAAGTTCTCATCTACGATTGTTACCCTTGCTTAAAGGTGGAAATTTGGCAATTATAACGACTTCTTCACCGTTCCGTAGAATAAGCAAAGGTAGGTATGTCCCAGGGGATTGGTTGCCAACTATTTCAACAAATTCTTCAGCCGTACTTATTTTTTTCCCAGCTGCCTGAATGATTAAATCACTTTCTTGGAGGCCTGCTAATTTAGCGACACTCCCTTTTGTTACTTTAGTAACAACTATATTGTTTGTAGCAGTTTTTATTTGTACTCCAAGTAGGGGCCGATATGGTTTTTTTTGTTTCAGCGACTTATCAATACCAAATACTGCGTGTGCAATGGGTATGCCTTTACTGGTTTTTAGCTCATCACAAGAACGTTTTTTATCCCACGGCAATAGGACGGCTCCTTTCTTTATGCCCATGTTGGCCAATTGATGTGGAATACCATATCCATATTTGATGTGCCCACTTCCGACGATAGCAACAACAAGTGGGCTGTCGTCAGCTGAGCTTGCTTTGGCTATAGCCTCAGCCATCGCCCTATCCCAGACCGTCTGAGCTTCAATGAAACGTGAGAGCTTCTTATTGTCTACTTTTCTTTGCGTAGAGTCTTTTGCTTCAATGTTGCTGTGCAAAGCAAAAGTATTTGACAGGAAATGTATATAGTCTTTTGAGGGAGGGAAAGGGGTGGAAATTCCACCTCGTTGGTCTTCTGGAATAGACTCCCAACCATAACGGCTAATCTTTCGTATAAGGCTACGTTCAATATTTAATGCAATCATTGGGACACGATGCATCCTTGCAAAGTGAAATAGTGGCATATATAGCTCAGGATCATAACCCCAAACTTCATTCCAGCGGGTTAACTCAAGAAATTTATTTTTGCTAAGCTCCCCCCTCGTCCAGCGATTAAGAATTGGTTGTTGAGATCGATGAAAAGACTCAAAACCAATAACCATATTTTGATTTTGCCCATAGAGTGCTGATAGGACATGTAACTGCCACATGTGATGTTCTTCGCTATCGTGGGTTTCACCTAGCATGATTACAGGTCGTTTACTTAGATTATCGAGTAGGGCCTTTCCTGAAATTCTTGAGCCATTGCTGGGAATTTTCCATTGGCCGATCTGTAAACAGGGTGACACACTTTTTTTAGCGTTGCTCAGCGTCGGGGCAATAGTCATACACAAAAAAAAGATAGAAATTTTAAGTTTAGATAGAAGGAAGTGTTGCATGCAAAGGTTTTTTATGTTGCGTGGCGATTAAGAGGTTTAGTTGGTATGTTTTTTGTGTCGTAACTGAGAAAAGCTATAAGTAGTTGTGACCCCAAAACAATTGGTAAAGCTGCCAGTATAACTGTTCCTGCCGTTGCTGGAATTCCAGTAGTAAAACTTTCATACCAAGTGAAGGCACCAAAAATTATCCCGAATAGTAGTAAAATTTTGCCCAAAACAAGTTCAATGGATGAAATTCCAAAATCCCGAATGAAGTAGCTATAGAAAATACGTTTGATCATGTTGCAGTAGTGTTTGGTTGCAAAACTCAAGATGATATTGTGTATTTTTAGACTGCTTTCCTCATTACCATATTTGGCTGACATGGGCATATCAATGACAACTGCACGCAACATATTTAAATGGTACAATATATCAGACTCAAAGAAGAAACCATGATCGATCTTATCAAAAGGTAAATTACTTACGGTATCCAAATGAATTGCAGTAAAACCATTGGTAGGGTCAAAAATATTCCAGTATCCGCTTGATACCTTGGATGCAAAAGATAGGATTAAATTACCTAGAATTCGTACTCCAGGCATTTCTTCTAGACTATCAAGGTTGTGGAAACGGTTTCCTTTGACATAGTCTGCTGCACCTTTCTGAATAGGACCAACTAAAACTGGAATAAGTGACGGATCCATTTGCCCATCACCATCGACTTTAACAATAATTTCGCAACCATTTTCAATCGCATACCTGTAGCCACTCATTGTTGCGCCACCAACACCCGTATTTTTTGAGTGTGTGATTACCTTAACCCTCGGGTCTGTACAGTTGGTCTTTACATATTCCCCAGTTTTATCAGGGCAGGCGTCATCAATTACAATAATTTGGCTAACTTCGGGGCCTATCTCTTTAATGACATTCAAAATTTGCTTGGTTTCCTGGAAACACGGGATCACAACGCCGATTTTTAATTGTAAAATACTTTTGTTCACTTCTTTCCCTTGAGCCACTATATTAATTAATATTCTTTGGGACCAAGATAAACTTACGTTCATCTTGGCGCAACCTGATCTGGTTTATGGTTGTTAATTTGTACTAAAAATAAAATTATTAACTAAATCAATAAATATGTTCGATCATGTACAGGCTATTGTGAATTGAGTGCAAAAAGTAATTATCTCAAAAAATCCTGTATTGTCTTTATAAAAGGAACAACTGAGATCGGTTTCTTAATATAAGCATCACAGCCACTATCACAGATGTTTCTTTCATCATCTTTCATGGTTAAAGCAGTTACAGCTATGATAGGGATTTCTCTTAAATCATCTTCGGCTTTTATTAATTTGGTAGTGTCTAGGTCAGATAGACTTGGCATTCTAATACCCATAATTATTAGATCAGGATAGTGTGCTTTTGCGAGTTCGATAGCTTTCCTCTCATCAGAGGTCAGAACTGTATTAAATGAGTTAGCCTGGAGAATATCATTAAAGAGTTTTAAATGAAGTTTGTTGTGCTCGATGACGAGGATGGTTTTTGCCAAGGTAATTAAATAGAGCCCTTTTTGAATTGTTACTAAATTAATGTGTTTAATTTAATGCTTTGGAGAATGTTAGAATATTTCTGATTACACTACCAAATTGTTAGCTGTGAAGGAGTTAATAGTTTTTATATGAGACGACTAGTGTAGATATAATTTATGTGGTATTTTTTTTCCACGTTGTTAACAAGTTATTTTATTTTGGCTTCTTTGAAAATCACATGTTTACGAACTACGGGGTCGTATTTACGGAACTCCATCTTTTCAGTCGAGTTACGTGGATTTTTTTTTGTGACGTAGTAAAACCCAGTTTCAGCCGAGCTTACAAGTTTAATAAGAATGGTGCTTGGCTTTGCCATTTTTGTGGTCCAACAAACAAATTAATATTTAATTTAGTGGCGCGCACAATACAATGCGCATGGCTCATGTCAAGGTCTATGAAAAGACTATTTTTTATACTCACGGAACACTAAATCAGTCCTTGTGAGGTTTAAGGTGGAGTAATAAAGGGCCTTATCAAGTAGTAAGGTTGTGGCAACAATACTCTCAAGCTTGAGCTTTCGCTGTTCAGGGGGGCAGAAAGATCGTAAAAGCGGATATTTTTTTTCCTTCAAATGGCTTACTTTTCGCCACGCTTTTATAAGATTTTTTATTCTTAATTTGTTAGCTAGGGCTTTTTTGATAACTGAATATCCGTCTGGATTGTTTCCATCGATTCCACTAGTGCAAACCACGGGGAAAACACCAAGTCCCTGCAATTTATATCCAGAAGGGGTAATCAAATGTGACCATGTCAGGGTTATTTCTCCATCATTAGGTAATCTGATGACAGTTTGGACTGTTCCCTTTCCAAATGATGATGTGCCTAAGATAATTGCTCGGCCTTGGTCTTGTAGTGCGGCAGCAATGACCTCAGCAGCAGATGCTGACTTTCCGTCAACAAGAACTATGATTGGCCGCCCGTATGCCATATCCTGTCCACTGGCATCATAAATTTGTAGGCTATCTGGATGGCGCCCTCGAGTTTCAGAAATGCGTCCATTCATCAGGAATAAGTTTGCGACTTTGATAGATTGTTCAAGTATTCCACCAGAATTTCCCCGCAAGTCAAGTATTATTCCTTTGAGGTTTTTGCCCAGATCAGTCTGAACTCTTTTAAGTTGTTTTTCGGTATGTCTTGCCGTTTGCTGACTAAAGTTATTTATCTTTAAAAAAACTATTCCATCGTTTCTTTCATAGGAAACAGATTTAGTGGTAATTAGTGCTCGTTTGATTTTAAATTCTAGCTGTTTCCCTTCTACCTCGCGATCTACGGTAAGTGATAGAAAGGTTCCAACAGGGCCACGGAATTTGTCTGTGACCTCACTTTTTTTGAGACCATTTAGGGACTTAGTGCCAACATGGGTTATTTTATCCCCAAGCTTCATGCCAGCCTTGAAGGCCGGCATATCAGGCAAAATTTTGGTCAATTGAGGCAGACCCCCGATAATACTAAAACGTACCCCAACACCACCAAAACCATCACGTTTTTCCCTGTTCCTTCTGGCTTCACTTGCTCCTGCATAACGTGAATGAATGTCAAATCCAGCCAAAATGCTATCAAAAACAGCTTCATAAATTTTATCTGACTTGGCTCCTCTCATTTCTTTTGACTTAAGACGGCTTAGCGCAATTATTTTGACTACAAGTTCTGCCCAACTACTGATTTCATTATTTTTTGGGGTGTAGAGGCGTCCTGCAATCTCATTTTTCACTCTCATGATAAGTTCGCCCTCAACAGATTCAAACGTTATGGTTGGATCAATAGATCTCAGACCTTGAAGACCTTCAATTGTAATTTTTGAGGGTGAAGTAATTTCAATGTAATGTTCATAAATACTTGCAAAACCTGTCAAAAGAACTTCCTTTTTAATCTCCAATGAGTAGTTGTGAGCAGTAACTAATCCAGGAAGTTTTTGTGTGCATGCTGAGGTGAGAAAAACAATAAGAATCAACCTTATTGCAAGTGAAATTGCGTATATTAATTGCATAGTTGTAAATATGTATTAGTTAGTCAATAACGTCATTTAATTAGATATTTTCTTTAAGGCCTTTCTTCTTCCAGCTTTAGATCTTGACTTGTGTTTTTTTGATTGATTCTTTTTCTTAGGTTTAGATCCCAGAGCAGCTTTCAATGTGATTTTTGTCTTCGAGTCATAAACTAAATTTAGTAACAACGAACCTGAAATAGGATCAGCCTCAACGATTATCACGCTGATCTTATCCCCTAGTCGATAAGTTTGCTTTGTTCTGCGGCCGCGTATCAGATGACGAGCGTCATCGTGAGTAAAATAGTCGTTGTTGAGAGATCGTATGGGGATGAGACCATCTGCACCAGTATCATCTAGTGTAACAAACAAACCAAAGCGGGCGACGCCACTTATTCGCCCATTAAAAGTTGTGCCTATTTTTTCCGAGAGATAAGAAGCACAAAATCGATCTACTGCATCCCGTTCAGCAGCTGATGCTCTTCGCTCATTATTTGATAAAGTTTTGCCAAGATGTCGAAGATCTGTGTCACTCCTCAATAGTGAGTCTTCACTAAGACCTAGGCTACTGATCAAGGCCCGATGCACAAGCAGATCAGCATAACGTCGAATCGGGGATGTAAAGTGGCAATATCTTCTCAGCGCTAATCCGAAGTGACCAATGTTTTCTGGTGCATATTCTGCCTGTGATTGACTTCGAAGAATTACATCGTTAACCAACCTTTCATGGGGCGTATTCCTAACTTTTTTCAAAATATTGTTTAGTGTTTCAGCTCGGATTTTTTGCCCTTTTGCAAATGGTATGTCTAAACTATCAAGGAATTGGCGAAGACCATCTATTTTATCTTTGGAAGGTTCATCATGGATTCTGTACATACATGGCAGTTGATTTTTTTCAAGTGTTTCTGCTGCTGCTACATTAGCTGTGATCATAAATTCTTCAATTAATTTATGGCTGTCGTAGCGCAACTGCTTTTCAACTCGTTCTACACGACCACTTTTATCTAAAATAATACGTCGTTCAGGAAGATCTAGTTCAAGGACCCCACGCGCTGAACGTGCTTTGGTCAACGCTTCGTATGCACCGTAAAGTGGTGGTACAATTTTTCTCAACAGCATATTATTCTTATCCATCTTACCATCTCGAGCAGCTTGTAATTGCTCGTAAGTCAGACGCGCATGGGATTTCATCAGACTGCGTTGAAATTGGTGACGGATTAATATTCCTTGAGCATTGATCCACAAGTGTGCGGCTAAGCAGGGGCGCTCCTCATTTGGCTTAAGGGAACACCAGCCGTTTGATAGTGCCTCTGGTAACATGGGCACGACTTGATCAGGAAAATAAACTGAGTTTCCACGGTACTTTGCATCCTGGTCAAGTGCGTCACCTGGTCTTACGTAGTAAGCAACATCTGCGATGCATACAATTAGATGCCAGCCACCAGGATTGTTATCATTGATGTCGATTTCAGCAAAAATTGCATCGTCAAAGTCCTTGGCATCAGCACCATCAACAGTTACTAGTGGAAGGTCTCGCAAGTCAGCGCGGTTACCAAGTGGTGCAGCTTTAGCGGCGTCGGCCAGTATTATCGCCTCGCTGCTGAATTTTGTTGGTATATCTTGATCAACAATAGCTATTTGGCTGAAAGATGCATTGTCGCCAACAGTAGAGAGTACTTCAAGTACTTTGGCATACTGATTGCCCATCTTGCGTTTACCTAATACTTGCAGGTGAACTAGATCACCGCTTTTAGCATTAAGTCGATCTTCCTTTGCTACAAAGTACTCGCTATTTATTCTGCGATCTGTTGATTTTAAGTAACCTTGTCCATCAATCTCTGTAAAAATACCAAGAATTTTATGTGAGGTTGAGCCAATTTTACGAATAATTTCCCCTTGGTATAATTTTTTTTCCATGCAACTTAGACGGGCTAGAATTTTATCGCCTGCAGCTAATGATGACGTGCCCTGACGCCCGGGTATTATGTTGATATTTGGCGGCTTCGATTTTCCAGCCCAAGTCGAGGGTTTGGCGCATATATTTCCGTTCTCATCGGCCCCCAGAATTGTTACTACGGCGACTGCTGGAAGTTTTACTTTCTCAGAATTGATCTGTTTAAAATGCGGCCCAAGTTGGCCTTTATCTTTCAATTCCTTCAGGACCTTTTTAAGATCTTTTTTTTGTTCTTTGCTTAGCGAGAAGGCACGTGCGATTTCGCGTTTTCCAACTTTACCTGAAGTGTTTTCGATAAAACCCAGGATCTCCTCAGGTGTCGGAAAAGAAGCTGATTTTTTTGGGGTTTTCACAAAAGTTCCTAATCCCCAGTGTTGGGTGCGTCTTTTTTAAGAGTTTTCTTTTTTTTGTTTTTCTTTCTGCCACCGGTTCCATTAGCCGACTTGGCATCTGCTAGGTCAATAGCTTCTTGCAGGGTCAGATTATCCACATCTTTGCCTTTAGGAATATTTGCACGGATTTTTCCGTGAGAAACAAACGGTCCCCAACGGCCACTTTTGATACTGACAGGCTTTTTGGTTTTGGGATGATCTCCAAGAATTTTTGGCGGATCTTTCTTTGGAGCTGCCTCAATTAAATCAATGGCGCGATTTATGCCAATAGTTAGTACATCATCATCGCCTTTTAATGAGAGGTATAAGCCGCTATACTTTAAATAAGGACCAAAGCGACCGACACCGGCTTGAATCATATCGCCAGTTTCGGGCCAAATCCCAAGATCACGTGGTAAAGCAAGAAGGCCCAAAGCTTTATTTAGGTCAACATCAGCTGGTTGCATTGTGCGTGGCAAGGAAGCACGCTTGGGCTTAGATTTTTTCTTCTTTTTACCATCATTTATTTCCTCAACTTCTCCTAACTGAACATAGGTACCGTAGGGACCTTTTCTGAGGGAGATTTCCTTTTGTGTAACTGGATCTTTGCCCAATATCAAAGGACCAGAGTCAATGATGCCATCTGACCCTTCTTCGTTTGCGATCAAGGGTCGAGTATATCGACAAGCGTCGTAGTTGGAGCAACCTATGAAAGCACCAAATTTCCCAATTTTAATACTTAGTTTTCCATCCTTGCAGGATAAGCAGGCACGCGGGTCCTTGCCGTTACCTTGATCGTGAAAGAAATGGTCTCCAAGCAAATCGTTCAATGAATCCAAAACCTCGCGCACACGCAAATCCTTGGTGTCATCAACCGCTTTCGAGAAGGGGTCCCAAAAATCTCGAAGCACGTCTTTCCATTCAATGCGACCGCCGGAGATATCATCTAACTTACCTTCAAGTTCAGCTGTGAAATTATATTCAACATACTTCGAAAAAAAACTTGTTAGAAATGCTGTGACCAGACGGCCGCGGTCATCTGGTTGAAAGCGCCGTTTGTCGAGTGTCACATAATTTCGATCTTGTAGGACAGATATAATTGAAGAGTAAGTAGATGGCCTGCCAATTCCAAGTTCTTCTAGAGTTTTTACCAAAGAGGCCTCAGAATACCTGGGCTGTGGTTGTGTGAAATGCTGTTCAGATTTAGTGGAGATACGTTCGAGGATATCGCCTTTTATTAAATCAGGTAGCACTCGTTCTGAATTGTCATCTGTCTTGTCCTCCTGGTAGACTTTTAGGAATCCATCAAAGGCTATCACTGAACCTGTTGCACGTAGTGTTGTCTGCTGATCAGTTGAGTCTATGTCGGCTGCAACTTGATCAATGATTGCAGCTTGCATTTGGCTGGAAATAGTGCGTTTCCATATTAATTCATAAAGTTTGAGCTGATCTTGATCTAGGTACTGTGCAACATCACTTGGTTTCCGAGTAAGGTCAGTAGGTCGGATAGCTTCGTGTGCTTCCTGTGCGTTCTTAGCTTTAGATTTATAGATGCGCGGATTGTCGGGTATATATTTTACACCATAATCATTACTTACAATTTTGCGAATGGAATCGACGGCTTCACCAGAGATAAAAACTCCATCAGTACGCATATATGTGATCAGTCCAACAGTTTCTCCATTAATGTTAAAACCTTCATACAATCGCTGGGCGATTTGCATAGTCCGTTTAGTTGCAAAGTAAAGCTTACGTGAGGCCTCCTGTTGTAGGGTTGATGTGTTGAAGGGTGCGTATGGGTTTCGCCGAGATTGCTTACGTTCTATCTTGGAGACAGTGAAATTTGTAGACTCAATGGCATCTACGCAACGTATCGCGTGTACTTCATCAGCTATCGACATTTTGTCAAGTTTTTTACCTTTAAAATGGGTCAGGGAGGATTTGAAACAAGAACCCCGTGGTGTGTTGAACTCAGCTTTGATGGACCAATACTCAACTGGTTTGAAGGTTTCAATCTCTGTCTCTCGTTCGCAAATTAAGCGTAACGCCACAGATTGCACGCGTCCAGCAGAACGTGAGCCTGGCAATTTGCGCCAAAGTACAGGTGACAAAGTAAAGCCAACTAAATAATCTAACGCACGCCGTGCCAAGTAAGCATTTATCAGAGGCATGTCTAGGTCGCGCGGAGTCTCAAATGCTTTTGTAATAGCGCTCTTTGTGATTTCATTAAAAACTACACGTTTGATTTCAATATCTTTGAGTGCTTTTTTCTTTCTTAATACATCTAGAACATGCCAAGAAATCGCTTCGCCCTCACGATCGGGGTCAGTCGCAAGATAGAGTTGAGTCGCACCCTTAACAGCAGCAGTAATCTCTTTTATCTGCTTTTGTGACCTTGTATCTACTTCCCAATCCATGGCAAAATCATCTTCTGGACGAACTGATCCGTTTTTAGACGGCAGGTCTCGTACATGACCATAACTAGCAAGAACCGTGTAATTGGAACCGAGGTACTTGTTAATAGTTTTCGCTTTAGCTGGTGATTCAACAATAACGACGTTCATTTATTTTATTGCTCTCGTACTGGGTCCAGTAATTTTAAATAGCTAATGTATTGTCTTTTAAATCGTATAACTGGCCTATTTTTTCAATAGCACTTTCAACTTTAAATTATGGACAATTGGCAGTTGCGGATGAATTCGTCAACACAAACGGACAATTGGACCTCATTTTATTTTATAGTTTTATCGAGTTGAGGAGTTATATATCCTCACAAAAGAGAATTTTTTAGAAATATAATCAATGGCTTGTGTATAATTTTATTCGCCTTATTTGTTAAAAAATTTTAGACTTGCTTATGTTAATGATGTCACATTATTTTTCTTGGTTGCTACTTTATCTTTGAAATTGTGTCAAATAGTTCAAGTTATCTTGTGAATTGGTGTAAATAGATCGAGTTACCTCATATTTATACTGCAATTTAGATGTAACAAGTGTTTCTTGTTGAAGAATTTAAGAGCTTTTTTTCGTGCCAATTTTTGGTTCCTGACCTCTTATTAGGCGGTTGATGTTTTGGCGATGGCGGAGTGTTGAAGTGAAGGCAAGAATGGTAGCAAGAACGGTTAGCTCAAAATCATGAGTTAGCCACCAAGCAATAACAGGGGATATTGACAATGCCACCAGTGCTGCGAGGGATGAAATGCGAAAAAAAGATACAGTTAATATCCAAACTGCACAAACTGATAACCCAACAGGCCATGCGAGTGCGAGGAGTACACCCAGCGTTGTTGCAACGCCCTTACCTCCTTTGAATTTGAGCCAAATTGGAAAGTTATGGCCAATTACTGAAAAACCACCAGCAATGATACCAGCTAATGGATCAAAGTAGCTAACAGTCAGTGCAGCAGCAGCGCCTTTCCCGGTGTCGAGTAGTAATGTCGCTAGAGCCAGCATTTTGTTGCCAGTTCTCAATACATTTGTTGCTCCAATGTTTCCTGAACCAATTTTGCGAATGTCTTCTTTCTTAGTGAAACGTGTTAGCACCAACCCAAAAGGAATGGACCCAAGTAAATAGCCGCAAATAATTGCAATAAGTTGAATGGCTGTTATTTCGATTGTCATGGTTTAGGACATCTGGTCAAATACTATGCGCCCATCAACTACAGTCATGAGAACGGCGCCCTGAACAGGCCGACCGTCAAAGGGAGAGTTCTTGGAAATACTTTGCATGGTATCTGCGTCTATTTTCCAGCCGCGGTTCGGGTCAAATAGAGTAAGGTCAGCAGGAAATCCTTTTTTAATTTGACCTGCTTTAAGTGCCAGAAGATCGGATGGAGCACTCGTAATTAATTTTAAAGTGCTAAGAAGATCAAGATGGCCATTGTGAAATAGCTCCAAGGTTATGGCTAGAAGTGTTTCTAAGCCAACACCACCAAAGGCGGCATCAGCAAAAGGAAGACGTTTAGACTCTTCATCGTGTGGTGCATGATCTGAGGCAACAGTATCTATTGTACCATCTCTTATACCCTCAATTACTGCTAGTCTGTCGCTTTCGTTTCGTAATGGTGGCGATAGTTTAGAAAATGTTCGATAATCACCGACAGAAATTTCACTCAAGGAAAAATAGGGTGGTGCAGTATCACAGGTAATATCCAGACCTCTAGCCTTAGCTTTTCTAACAACATCAATAGAGTCAGATGTTGATAAATGAGCAAAGTGCAAACGTCCGCGAGTCATTTCAGCTAGTCGAATGTCACGCTCTACCATAATAATTTCCGCTTGTCTTGGAATACCAGTAAGACCAAGTCTGGTAGCAGTTTCCCCAGAATTCATGACCCCATCTCTCGCCAAGTTTGGTTCCTCGGCATGTTGAATTATCATTTGTCCAAAGTTCGAGGCATAGCTTAAAGCTTGACCCATTATTCGGGGATTTTCTACAGACTTGATGCCATCTGTAAAAGCAAGTGCACCGGAATTAGAGAGTAATCCAATTTCAGCTAGCTCTTTCCCCTCCAGTCCCTTTGTAACTGCTCCGTACGAGTAAACTTTTGCTAGCTCTAATTTTCTAGCCCTTCTTGCAACAAATTCCAGAACTGATACATCGTCGATGACCGGGTTCGTATTGGGAAGACATACCATTGATGTGACTCCACCGGCAGATGCCGTCCGTCCAGCGGATTCAAGTGTGCCTTTATGTTCCTCGCCAGGTTCTCGTAGTTGAACCCTCATATCAACCAGCCCTGGCATCAGGCAAAAACCCTTACAATCAACTACAGTAATACCATCAGGTACTTCATCCTTGAAGAGTTCAGGGCCAAAATCAACAATCAATTTGTCATCACAAAGTAGTGCCCCATGGCTGTCAAGACCACTAGCAGGATCAAGAAGACGAGCATTTATGTAAGCAACGCGACTCATTATTCGTTACTTTCAGTTGTATTGGTTGTCAGTAACTCTAAGCAAGCCATACGGACTGCAACGCCCATCTCTACCTGTTCCCGAATGACTGAGCGTCCAAGATCGTCGGCTACCTCGGATGCAATCTCAACTCCTCTGTTCATAGGTCCCGGATGCATGATCAGGGCATCGGCTTTTGCGCTTGCTAGTTTTTTATAATCTAGTCCAAAAAAATGAAAGTATTCTCGAATTGAGGGGAAGAAGCCACTAGCCATACGCTCGCTTTGCAAACGCAACATCATAACAATGTCACAGTCCTGAAGTCCCTTCTCCATATTATTAAATATTTCAACTCCCATTTGACCAATGCCTGCCGGAATGAGGGTTTTTGGTGCGATTAATCTAACTTGCGCTCCCATGGCGTTGAGGAGAAAAATGTTAGAGCGAGCAACACGTGAATGTGCTATGTCGCCACAGATAGCAACAAGTAAACCTGATATGGAGCCTTTGCGTCTACGGATAGTCAGAGCATCTAAAAGCGCTTGGGTTGGATGCTCGTGCCTTCCGTCACCAGCATTAATGACCGCACAATTTACTTTTTCAGATAATAATTTTACTGCACCGGACTCATTATGTCGCACCACGAGAACATCTGGATGCATGGCATTAAGGGTCATTGCTGTGTCAATTAGGGTCTCTCCTTTTTTGACCGAACTGGTTGCAACTGACATGTTTATAACATTTGCACCCAATTGTTTTGCAGCTAACTCGAAAGATGTTCTTGTACGGGTTGATTCTTCAAAAAACAGGTTGACGATGGTGCGTCCACTCAAGGAAGATAGTGTGTTGTCTACTTGCCGATTGTGTTCGACAAAGTTTTCAGCGCAATCCAAGAGGAGAGATATAACATCAGAAGTTAGGCCTTCTAAACCAAGAAGGTGTCTATGTGGAAATCGTACTTTGCTTGACGCATTTTTATTCATAAAATTGCACAATAGGGTGGCTTTCTAAAAAGCGCAAGTCGCAGTTTTAGCGAACATACTATGACAGCTCCCATCACAAGAAAAAGATATATAATTTTTATTTCTTTAACCTTGGGTTTTTTATGTTTCCGAGTTGTTCAAAGGGTGTGCGTTAAACAAGTAACGTGCGATTCTTGAAATTCCGCATATGAACATACAAAATAATTATATTTTAAAAACTTCTCATAAATAGTCCAAGGCACCTTGAAGTATGAAAGTGGCAGCAGCTTTATCTATTATTCCAGCCCTGCGCTTTCGGGTCATATCAATTTCATCTATCAATACCCGTTCAACAGCTTTAGTTGATAATCGTTCATCCCAGAAGGCAAGTGGAATGTCTAGTCGTTCAAGAAAGTTCTTGGCAAATTGCCTGGTAGACTGGCAACGTGGGCCTTCTGTCCCATTCATATTGATGGGTAAACCAATAACAAGCCCCCCAACATCGTGCTTGTCAACCAGTTCCTCAAGAGTGTCAGCATCTTCACTGAATTTTGAGCGTTTTATGGTTCCTAGTGGAGAGGCAATCAACAAAGATACATCACTCAAAGCAAGGCCTATAGTCTTGGAACCTAAATCCAGCCCCATTAGACGACTTGTGGGCTTTCGTATTTTGGCCATTTTGGCAAGTTCTATCACAGCCATTTGCGTTTTCCTTTAGCTTTGGGTTAGTTATGAGTGATACAGTAATCAACTATTCGATTTTCGCCATTGAAAAAGCTTCTATGGATAGGTTGTTCAATAGATTATTATTAATTTGATGTTTCGTTAGTTTCAGCGGATTAGTATGAATCGGAGCTATGATAAGTGTTTAGAATTTTGTGTAGCCATACTGCACTGATTTTTTTTGTAGTTGTGATAATCATTGGAGATCAATCAGAAGCGGAGGATTTGAATTTTTTGGGCAATAGTATTCATGCTCAAAGAGGGACCTTTCTTGTTACTAAAAAGGCTATTGTTCGAGCAGGACCCATGACTGAGTCAAAAAAGCTTGGTGTGTTGGAGATTGGGGAAGAAGTTCATGTTGTTGGGCGTGCGAAGAATGGTGCTGAATGGATGGCAATCCAAAAAAAAGGGACTGACTATGGGTTTGTTTACGAACCTATTTTGCTGCCTAAAATTGAAGGTACTCTTGAGGAAAGTGTTTCGGGAGTATTGAAAATTCAAGATGGTGAAAAGTGCAAATATACTTTTATTTTTGATGACAAAAATATAATTGAGGACGAAAAAAATGTTTTTTCAGATTATGAAGTTACTTATGTGTGTAGAGTTAATGGAAAACTTTTTCGTCTGCTTGCGGCAATGTTCATCAGTGAGGTTCCATTTCTTTTGACCCGTGAACCTGTTTTCCAGATTAGCATTGATTTGATGGAAGTTGAAAAAGGTTATGACGAGATTTTTTCTACAATTTTTGAGTATAGACAAATAGAAAAAAAGGTGGTTTTTGTCGGGATTTCTCTCAAAGATTTAGCGAGAATACCCGAAGAAAAAGTGCGTCGTGCAAACTCTGTTGTTGAGGCACTAAAGGCTGCTGTTGAGATGGCGCCGAGTGCTTGGGGGGAGGGTGCATGGAAGCAAATTCAAAAAGCACATTTTGGGAGTGATTGACATGAACTTTGGTTGCTTGCGCCTTTCTCGTGGTGGTGTTAACTTCCGCAGAATCTAAAAAAAAAGACAAACATACAAGGTAATGCCTCACATGTCGCTGGATAGAGAAACTGTAAGAAATATTGCCAATCTGGCAAGGATAAATGTTGCAAAAGACAATCTTGATCACTTAGCAAAGGAGCTTTCATCCATATTGGAATGGGTTGAGCAGTTAAATGGCGTTGATACTAATGGTGTTGAACCTTTGGCAAGTGTTATTGATATGAAATTGCCCTTACGTAAAGATGAAGTCACAGATGGTGACTGTCGCGATAAAGTTCTGGAAAATGGACCAGAAATTGAAGATGGCTATTTTGCCGTTCCCAAAGTGATTGAATAATGGGTAAGGTAAAAATGATTGATCTTACCAATAATACCATATCCTCAGCTCGTGATGGACTTAAATCAGGAGATTTTACCGCAGTTGAATTAGTAAATGAACATCTGCGCAAGATGGAAAAATTAAGTTTTCTAAATGCCTTTATTACAGAAACGCCTGACATTGCACTTCGACGTGCTGAAGAATCTGATGCACGTCGTGCTAGTGGAAATGCGCTTGGCTCCATGGATGGTATTCCTATCGCAGTAAAAGATCTTTTTTGCACCAAAGGGACACTTACAACAGCGGGATCGCATATTCTCGATGATTTTGTGCCGACTTACGAATCAACTGTATCTGCAAACCTGCATAACTCTGGTGCGCTGATGTTGGGTAAAACCAACCTTGATGAATTTGCCATGGGCTCTGCTAACATAACAAGTTATTTTGGTAACGTAATCAACCCTTGGAAATGTGAGGACGACAAGGACTTAGTGCCAGGAGGATCATCAGGAGGATCAGCAGCTGTTGTTGCTGGGCGTATGGCCCTCGGTGCGACTGGTACTGACACGGGAGGCTCAATTCGTCAGCCCGCTTCTTTTACAGGTATAGTTGGATTAAAACCCACATATGGTCGTTGTTCACGTTGGGGTATCATTGCCTTCGCTTCGTCACTAGATCAAGCAGGTCCGATGACACGAACAGTACGTGACGCTGCAATTATGTTGGGTGCTATGGCTGGACACGACGTGAAAGATTCTACTTCAGCGCCAGTCAAGGTTCCTGACTTTGAAGCGGCGCTCAATGGCGACATTAAGGAGCTTAAAGTTGGTATACCTCGCGAATATCGTGTTGAAGGAATGTCTTCAGAAATCGAATCTTTGTGGGAAGAAGGTATAGCAATGATGAAATCGGCAGGTGCTAAAATAATTGATGTGTCTTTGCCAAATACTCAACATGCTTTGCCAACTTACTACATTATTGCTCCAGCTGAAGCATCAGCTAATCTGGCTCGCTACGATGGTGTGCGGTATGGTTTGCGCATAGAGGGAGACAGTTTAGATCATATGTACGCCAATACTCGTGGAGAAGGCTTTGGAGTTGAGGTTCAGCGACGGGTGCTAATTGGAACATATGTGCTCTCAGCAGGATATTACGATGCATATTACAGAAAAGCTCAAAGGGTACGAAGATTGATATCGGAGGATTTTACAAATGCCTTCAAAAGTGTTGATTTGCTTCTAACCCCAACTGCACCTAGCGCTGCATTTGCCATTGGAGAGAAACTGGACGATCCAATCACTATGTATCAGAATGACGTATTTACTGTTCCATCATCGCTTGCAGGTATGCCGGCAATATCATTACCTGGTGGCGTAAACACCAGAGGTTTGCCATTAGGCCTGCAGCTTATTGGAAGACCATTTGATGAAGAGACCTTATTACGTGGGGCTGAAGTTCTGGAAACAGCGGTGAATTTTGATGTTTTGCCAGACATGGCGAGTTAAGAATGTCATATATAATACAGGGTGAAACAGGTGATTGGGAGGTTATTATTGGGCTTGAGGTTCATGCTCAAATACTATCCGAGTCCAAGCTTTTTTCAGGGTCTAAGGTTTCATTTGGGGCTGAGCCGAACACTCACGTCTCGTTGGTAGACGCAGCAATGCCAGGCATGTTGCCTGTGATTAATAACTACTGTGTCGAACAGGCAGTTCGTACAGGTTTAGGATTGAATGCAAAAATCAACCTGACCTCTGTTTTTGATCGTAAGAACTACTTTTACGCTGATTTGCCCCAAGGGTATCAGATCTCTCAACTTTATCATCCAATTGTGGGAGAGGGGACAGTAATCCTCGATCTTGAAGACGGTTCCACCCGTAAAGTAGGGGTAGAGCGATTGCACATTGAGCAGGATGCAGGAAAATCAATGCATGATCAGGACCCTAAGCGATCTTTCATTGATTTAAATAGATCTGGCACAGGGCTAATGGAAATAGTGTCTCGTCCAGATCTTCGAAGCCCTGAAGATGTGGGTGCTTACCTACGAAAGCTTCGATCAATATTACGTTATTTAGGAACTTGTGATGGGAATATGGATCAGGGTTCCTTGAGATGTGATGTGAATATTTCAGTTCGAAGAGTCGGTGAGGCTGAGCTTCGTAATAGAGCTGAAGTCAAAAATGTCAATTCTGTTCGTTTTGCGATGCAGGCGGTTGAAATAGAAGCACGACGACAGGTAGAGGTTTATGAGGATGGTGGCGAGGTGGTCCAGGAAACTAGACTATTTGACTCAGTGAAAGGAGAGACCCGTTCAATGCGTTCGAAAGAATTTGCTCATGATTATCGGTATTTCCCTGACCCTGATTTATTGCCTCTGGAACTGTCTCAAGAATATGTAGATAACATTAAGGCAACTCTACCAGAGCTTCCTGATGTGCGTAAGGATCGTTACATGACTAGTTTTGGTCTATCTTCATATGATGCAGGTGTATTAGTGGCTGAGCGCGATACCGCTAGATATTTTGAAGAATTGGTAAAAGGTCAAGATCCTAAGTTGGCTGCCAATTGGATCATTAGTAACTTATTTGCTGTTTTGAAAGAAAGGGGCGTCGGCATCGCAGAGAGTCCAATTTCTGCTGAAAGTTTAAGTAAACTACTTGATCTTTTGAAGAACAACATAATATCAAGCCGCATAGCTAAAGATGTATTTGAGATTATGGTCAAAGAGGGTAAAGAGGCCGATGTTATTGTTGAGGAAAAAGGATTGAAGCAGATTACTGATGCAGGAGCTATTGAGGCTGCGGTTAACAAAGTGATTGCAAATAGTCCTCAGCAAGTAG
>CACKCT010000025.1:0-17601 GCA_902598645.1 Rhodospirillaceae bacterium
GATATTTTCAATTAAAAACGTAAACCTTAAGAAGCTATTTTTTATCCTGCTTCTTTTCTTCATCGGATGAGTCCTGATCAGTATCAACTTCTTCAAACTCAGCATCTACTACATCCGTTTCTTCATTATTACCATCACCTGACGAAGCTGGTTCACTTGCACTCTCACCAGCTTCGGCCTGAGCTTGGCTGGCCTTATACATAGCTTCGCCCAATTTCATTGACTGCTCAGTTAAGGCGTTGGTCTTAGTTTTAATTTCATCAGGATCTGGTTTTTCATCCTCAAGCAATGTTTTTAGTTCTTGAAGACTAGTCTCAATAGCGGTCTTGTCTTCATTTGATATTTTATCACCATGTTCTTTTAAATTATTTTCCGTTGAATGCACAAGACTGTCTGCTTGGTTACGAGCTTCAACTACTTCTTTACGCTTCTTGTCTTCATCAGCATGAGACTCGGCGTCGCTGACCATTTTTTCAATATCCTCGTCACTCAATCCTCCTGATGCCTGAATGCGGATTTGTTGCTCCTTACCAGTAGCCTTATCTTTTGCTGAAACATTAACAATTCCATTTGCATCAATATCAAAAGTTACTTCAATTTGTGGAATTCCACGTTGAGCAGGTGGTATGCCAACTAAATCAAATTGCCCAAGGACTTTGTTATCAGCTGCCATTTCGCGCTCGCCTTGAAATACACGGATTGTGACTGCTGTCTGATTATCTTCAGCAGTAGAAAATACTTGTGATTTACGAGTCGGAATAGTTGTATTTCTATCAATTAGTCGCGTAAAGACCCCACCAAGTGTTTCGATGCCTAAACTTAGTGGTGTAACATCGAGTAATAAAACATCTTTAACATCGCCTTGAAGTACGCCCCCTTGAATAGCTGCACCGATGGCGACCACCTCATCAGGATTTACACCTTTATGGGGTTCACGGCCAAAAAACTCTTTTACAGCTTCTACCACTTTAGGCATTCTTGTCATGCCACCGACCAGAATCACCTCATCTATTTCTCCTGCTGTCATACCAGCATCTTTAAGAGCTTTTTTGCACGGCTCAATTGTGCGTTTAACCAAATCCTCAACCAAAGCTTCCAGTTTAGCCCGAGTCAATTTTATGTTTAAATGCTTCGGACCTGACGCATCTGCTGTTATGAAAGGAAGGTTTACCTCTGTTTGCATAGCACTAGATAATTCTATCTTGGCTTTTTCCCCCTCTTCTTTGAGACGCTGAAGCGCAAGTTTATCCTCACGAAGGTCAATGCCATTATCTTTCTTAAACTCATCGGCGAGGTAATCAACTATGCGCGCATCAAAATCTTCACCACCAAGAAACGTATCACCATTGGTTGATTTTACCTCAAATACACCATCACCAATCTCTAAAGCAGATACATCAAAAGTACCACCTCCTAAATCATATACAATGATAGTACCACTTTCGTTCTTTTCTAACCCGTAAGCAAGAGCCGCTGCCGTTGGTTCGTTTATTATCCGTAAAACTTCAAGGCCCGCGATTTTACCTGCATCCTTCGTTGCTTGACGTTGACTATCATTAAAATATGCAGGAACTGTAATAACTGCCTGTGTTACGTCATCACCAAGGTAACTCTCTGCCGTTTCTTTCATTTTTTGCAAAGTAAAAGCACTCACTTGACTCGGGCTGTATTTTTTTCCCGCTGCCTCAACCCATGCATCTCCACTTTCTCCAGAAACAATTTTGAAAGGCACCATCTCCTTATCTTTTTCCGTGAGTGGATCATCAAAGCGTCGACCAATAAGTCGCTTAATTGCAAACAAAGTGTCTTCCGGATTAGTTACTGCTTGACGTTTAGCAGGCTGACCAACAAGCCGTTCACCAGAGTCTGTGAAACCAATAATTGATGGTGTTGTGCGGAAACCTTCAGCGTTTTCTATTACCTTGGCATCCTTACCGTCCATTAAGGCGATACAGGAATTTGTTGTGCCAAGGTCAATGCCAATAACCTTGCTCATGTTTTATTCCTCATTATAAATTTTTTTTCCCCCGCTACAATAGTACCAACATATGCTAATGTTGGTTGCCCCCATTTTGAAACTCCAGCAGAGTTAACTTACATTGTTATATATGTAGGTAATTAGTTTTACGCAACCTTCTGCAATATTTTTTGATTACCTAGAACTCTTTATCTATATTACTACCAGTTTCCGTTGATGGCTCATATGCATTCGCGACTTCTTCCGCTTCAGACGAATCACCAGCTTGACTTGTATCATCAACGACCACTTTAGGCCCACCTTTGGAAACACCAACCTTAGCCTCGCGCAACAAACGTTCGTGTAACAAATAACCAGCTTCAACTACTTCAATGACTGTTCCCGTAGGCTTATCAGGGGCTTCTAATTCAAATAGTGCATGATGGTACTTTGGATCAAAGGGTTGATCTACAGGCTCTAGTTTCTCAATTCCAATACGTTCGAAAGTTTTTTTAATTTCAGTATCAATCATGGTGACACCAAGAATAAAACTATCAAAACGTTTGAGTAAAGCTGTGGCACTGAGTTTTGACTTTTTCTGCTTCTCCTCCTCCGCACGCTCACTAACCAAAGCACGAGCAATATTATCTGAAATGCTGAGCATTTCCCTGGCAAAATTAGCTATGGCATATTTCGCGGCATCTTCTTTCTCTCGTTGAGCTCTTCTGCGCACATTCTCAGTTTCAGCTACTGCACGCAAAAGCTGGTCCTTGGTCTCCGCCAGCTCCTCTGCAATCTCACTATCATTAACATCATCCTCAAAATCAAGTTCATCCGAAACGTCGTCAGTTGACGTTTTGGAGCCTGAATTAGGGTGTAAAACATTTTCATCACTCTCATGCTCCTCTGAATCTTCCTCTTCATATTCGTCGAGAGCCTCATAGTTTTGATCCTCATCTTTTTTCTCAGTATCTTGATCTGTAACTTCTGACATTATTCTGTTCTCTTTTATAAACTGAAGGGGTTCAATGACTGCTGACCAAACGGCCCACAAGTTTTGCAGTGTAATCCACCATAGGAACGATACGAGAATAGTTCATTCTTTTTGGTCCAATTACTCCAATAGCGCCAATTAATTGCTCACGACTATTGTGAAATGAGCCAAAAATCATTGAACATCCAGACATTCCAAATAATTTATTGTCTGATCCTATAAATACCTGCACACCCTCAGCAACGTCAGTTAAAGTAAGCAATTTAAGCATTGTATCTTTAGTTTCAAGAGCTTCAAATAAAGAACGTATTTGTTCAAGATCCATCGCTGCCCTCACATCATCTATGAGATTTGCTTGACCACTCACTATGAGTGTACCCCCTTCATCACCATCCGCCCAACTAGCAAGGCCAGATTTAATAACACTTCTAGTTAGGTAATCTAATTGGGCACGATGCTGATCAAGTTCCGTAATGATTTGGTCATGAGCTTCACTCAAAGTCTTTCCAACCATGCGCGCACTTAGGAAGTTGGAGGCCTCAACAAGCGCCGATGGGGGCAAATCTGCTGGAATATCAATAATGCGGTTTTCAACAATCCCATTTTCCGTTACAAGCACAACCAGAGCCCGATTCGGATTTAATGAAATCAGCTCAATGTGCTTTAGAGGAACATCAGTCTTTGGTGCCATCACCAAACAAGCACAATTAGAAAGGCCAGACAAAACTGAAGTTGCCTCTTTTAATAAACCTTCAAACGAAGTCCCTTCAGCCTGGCACTGACCTTCTATACTCTGGCGATCCTCCTTGGTTAAACAACCAGTCTGAAGAAGCCCGTTAACAAATAATTTTAGGCCCGCTTCTGTTGGTAAACGGCCCGCAGATGCATGTGGACTAAACAAAAGACCTGCATCTTCGAGGTCAGACATTACATTTCTAACTGTTGCTGGAGATAACGATGATTTTAAGCGTTTGGACAACGTACGGGAACCAATTGGTTCGCCCGTTGCTACATAGGCATCAACAATATTTTTAAAAATTTCACGTGAGCGTGCGTTTAATTCAGGAATCATAACTAAAATGTAATCATCGGAGCTTTCCTCGTCAACGATAGGACGAAAAGAAAAATAATTTTAGTGTTTCCTCTTGATAGCTATTTGAACTAGCTTGCTTTCATCTTGGTAAAAAAAGGATGATAAACGATGAGACCCTCAGGCCGTGCTACAGATGAACTCCGAACTATTGTGCTAGATACTGACATTAATAAACATGCCGAGGGATCTTGCTTAATCAAAATGGGTGAAACACAAGTTTTTTGTCTGGCTACTGTTGAAGAGAGAGTGCCACCTTGGATGCGAAATACAGGAAAAGGTTGGGTTACTGCCGAATATGGAATGCTTCCACGTTCTACCGGAACACGTATGAATCGCGAGGCAACAAGAGGCAAGCAGTCCGGCCGAACACTTGAAATACAACGTTTGATAGGTCGCTCCTTACGAGCAGTTACAAACCTCTCTGCCATGGGTGAAATGCAAATCACAGTTGACTGTGACGTCATCCAAGCTGATGGTGGCACTCGCACAGCTGGAATTACAGGAGCTTACATTGCATTGTACCTGGCCTTCAAACACTTGGTAGACCTTGGTTTGCTGGAGAGTATTCCTTTAACTGACGAAGTCGCAGCTATATCTTGTGGGCTTTTTGAGGGTACCGCAATTTTAGATTTAGATTACGCAGAGGATAGCTCAGCTCAAGCCGATGCAAATTTCGTTTTGACAGGCAAACAAGGTATAGTCGAAATCCAAGGCACAGCAGAAGAAACTCCTTTTTCCCCTGAACAATTTGATAAATTAATGACTCTAGCACGAAAAGGTGTAGATGAATTGATAGTCATGCAGCGACAAATACTTGGTGTGAAAAACTAGGTAAGAATTGATGGCAAGAATATTTAAAGAGGATAAGCTTATTATAGCAAGCCATAATCCAGGTAAAGTACTTGAGATCAAAAATCTCCTACTACCCTTTAAAACTGATGTTATTTCTGCAATAAATTTAGGCCTATCAGAACCAGTCGAGGATGGTCAAACATTCAAGGCTAATGCAAAAATTAAAGCTCAGGCAGCTGCATTCGCCTCTGGATTACCAGCATTAGCCGATGATTCCGGACTATCCGTTCATGCATTAAATAATGAGCCAGGCATTTACTCCGCACGCTGGGCTGGAGCTAATAAGGACTTTAATCAGGCAATGAAAAAAATTCAGCAGAGGCTGAAAAACTTTGATGATAAACGTGCTCATTTCACATGCGCATTAGCATTGTGCTGGCCCGACTGCCACACCGAAATTTTTGAGGGGAAAGTTTATGGGCATTTGGTATGGCCGCCTCGGGGCAATAAAGGTTTCGGATACGATCCTATTTTTGTTTCTGATGGAATGAGTATAAGTTTCGCTGAGATGAATCCGGAAGCTAAACACGCCATTAGTCACCGGGCTGAGGCTTTCAAAAAACTAGTAAAAGCATGCTTCAAGCAAACCCTATGAAAGGCTCGCTTGCCCTTTATATTCATTGGCCTTTTTGTATTTCTAAATGTCCTTATTGTGATTTTAACAGCCATGTTTCTAAAACGCCTGTTGCTGAAGCAAGATGGCGAAGTGCTTTATTAACTGAATTAAAATATTTTGCACAAGAACCCGTCACAAATAGACCACTAGGAAGTATTTTTTTTGGTGGTGGGACACCCTCAAACATGGATCCTAAAACAACAGCAGTTTTGATTGAAGAAGCAAAGCTTCAATGGCCCAAAACAGATTGTCTAGAAATCAGCTTGGAAGCAAATCCAACGTCCATCGACTCAAGTAAGCTTAAGGATTTTGCAGCAGCTGGAATAAATAGACTCTCACTAGGAGTACAAAGCTTTTCCGATCAGTCCTTAAAATTCCTCGGAAGAGAACATTCTGCCAAAGAAGCTCGTATAGCTATTGAATTAGCTAGTAAAAATTTTAAACGATACTCTTTTGATCTTATATATGGCCTTCCAGAACAAACCTCAAACATGTGGAAACACGAATTAAGAGAGGCAATCTACTTAGCTAAAGACCACTTATCTTTATATCAACTAGGCGTCGAGCCAGGGACACAATTTTACGCTAATGGGGTTTGTGAAGCAAGTCCGGAGACAGCTATGAACTTATATAAATTGACTAATGAATTAACCGCACAAGCTGGTTTAAACCATTATGAGATCTCAAACTATGCACAGCCCGGTGAGGAGTGCCGGCATAATGTGTCGATTTGGAGAGGTATTGACTATGTAGGTGTAGGCCCAGGTGCCCACGGACGTATTTCATTAAATAAAAATACAGATGCTATCTATCAAGTATACAACCCTGATCGATGGCTTAAAAAAGTTGAAAGTAAAGGCCATGCAACTGCTAAACGACAATGCCTCACACAAAATGAACGAGCTGAAGAAATAATCATGACTGGACTTAGATTAAGTGAGGGGATTGAGCTCTGTGAATATGGGGAATTTATAAATAAGCAAGCACTTATTCAATTAGAAGATAGTGGTTTTTTAGTTAAACAAAATGGATTTTTACAAACAACAGAAAGAGGTAAATTGTGCTTAAATAGCGTTATTGGTGAGCTTTTAAGCGCATAGATTTCTGGGTAATTCTGGAGTTAATCCTCAAAAACTTGTGGCGCTGAGCTAATAACTTTTAATGATCGAGCTTCAACCTGTAATATGGCAAGACCTCGTTGAATTGTACCATCACCAAGAAAACGAAAAAGTCCATCCCGACCCCAAAATCCACTTTTAGTTGTCAGAACTTCATTGGAAAAGTCTGGTCCACCATCAGCTTGCGCGAGAACAGCCACTAAGGCCGTTGCATCATAAGCGAGTGTTGATAACCTATGTGGTTTAGCACCGTAAAGATTCTGATAATGTTTAACAAAATCTTTTCGAGCTTCTGGTGGCGGCCCAGCATGCCAACCTCCCCTTAGAGCTGGCTCGACACCCAAATCTGGCATGTCCCACTGACCAGCACCTAGCATCCTTACCTTTTTTGGATCTATATCATAAAACGGAAGCAAGGCAGCAATTGCAAGCAACCGTTCACCACTTCCAGCAAGCAATAAGGAGTCAAATGAAACTTCACCTAAAGTTTGCATTTTTTCAAGACGCTTAAGGGCTATCCTTGCAATCTCATCATCACGTTCTTTTAATTCAAGTCGTTGGTCAATTAAGGCTTGGCGACGGCTATCGTAATTAGCTAACTCTTGAACAATCTCTGAAAAATCCTCTGCATCAGCGTCATAAAGTAAAATACGATCGACTTCTGCGCCAAATGTTGTGATCGTGTTAAGTAAAGCTTCCTTAACAGCCTGTCCATATGGTCCATCAGGCACAATGGCTGCAAAACGCTTTTTTCCTTTTTGTATGGCATACGTAACAACTCTTTTAACTTCATTTTCTGGAAAGAAGCCCATTGTATATATACCCTCTCCCGTTACCGTTCTGTCACTCGAAAAACCAATTACCTTTACGTTAGCGGCCCGTGATATAGGTGTGATAGCGCTGATTGAAGTTCCAAGCAAGGGGCCCAAAATCACAGAAACCCCATCTCCTATTGCTAAACGAGCAGCCTCTATAGCACCTTCTGACGTGCCTAATGTATCAAAAATCAAAAGCTCAAATTCAGAGTTAGAAAAGTCAAATAAAGCCATCTGTGATGCATTCAGCATTGAACTACCAAGTCTTTTGTTTGGGCCGCTCAAAGGGACTAACAGAGCAATTCTTACTCTAGAGGACTTTGCTAGTGGTGTAATTGGTGGCCTCACAATCGAATCAGTAATATTGCGTGACTGTTTTTTTCCAGTCAGGTAAGGAACTAGAGATGGTTTTTTTCTTTGCTCCTCTGAAGGGGGTAAAAAACTTTCTAAAGGTTTTTGTTTGACGGTTGATGTTGGAAGGGAGTCAGGTCTAGACTGAGATTGTTTACCTATGTCTTTACTGGTATTGGGCACGACGGATACATTAGTACCTTGCAAGATTGAGGGTAGTCGTGGTGCATCACATGCTGCTAAATTTAGAGTAACCACAAATATAAGTAGAAATAAAATGGACCTCTTGAATGGGAAAACCCAAAAATAACCAAAGGCAAATATCAAAGCTTTTAAAGCGTTCATCCAAACACCTGAAACTTTTTCAAGATAATAATACTTGTGAGTCTAGCCTTACAGACAACCTAAGTAAACCAGCATACGAGAACAACAAAATCAGGCCGGGATTGTACATTGTTGCTACTCCTATTGGAAATGCACGAGATATTACACTGCGGGCTCTCGATATACTGCAGTCAGCCGACGTGGTTGTTTGTGAAGACACCCGAGTTACCTCGAAACTTTTGGCTATATATAACATCACTAGACCCTTAATTTCCTATCATGAGCATAATTCTACTTTTGCTGGTCCAAAAATCATTAAGCGCCTGAAACTAGGAGAAATTGTTGCTCTTGTGTCAGATGCTGGTACACCACTAATTTCAGACCCTGGCTTTAGGTTAGTACAATCCTGCGCTAAAGAAAAAATATACGCAACCCACATACCAGGTGCTTCCTCTATTTTAACTTCACTAGTTTTAGCAGGATTACCAACTGACAAGTTTTTTTTTGCTGGATACCCGCCCAACAAAGCGGGCAAACGTTCAAATTTTTTTGAACACTTCAAATTTATACCAGCAACATTAATATTTTTAGAAAGCCCAAAGCGGCTAGCACGATCATTAGTCGATATGGCCCGTGTCTTTGGCCCAAGAGAAGCAGCATTAGCCCGTGAACTGACAAAAAAATTTGAAGAAATTCGAAAAGGATCCTTAATTGATCTGAGCAATTACTATCTTGAAACTAGCGTACCAAAAGGCGAAATAACAATATTAGTCTCGCCTCCATTAGCAAATGAAACTGAGCCAACCCGTGAGGAAATGGAACATTTGTTAAATAAGGCTTTGGACTCTTCAACCCTCAAGGACGCTGTTAGTGAAGTTACACTGGCAACAGGAGCACCCAAAAGAGTTGTTTATACGCACGCCATTAAATTAATCTCACAGAAAAAAGAGTAAACCTAATCTCAATATAATGCATTATCCATCTCCCGTAGTTTAAAAACACTTATTGAATAACATCAAAAACTTTGAACATTAACCTTCTATTCAAAAAAAATGTTGGCATGCACCTCACAGGCTTCAATGTTGTCGACAAAATAAAAAACTTGGTCAGATCAAAAACAAAGCTTAATACTGCTCTCATGATAACAATCTCTAAATATTTAACACCACTTGTTGTTACGTTTTGCCTTTCCGCTTGTGATCCGGTTTCGGTTGCAGTTAGTGCTGGAGCTTCAACCGGTGTTGCCGCATACCAGGAACGTGGTATTCAAGGCTTTACACGAGATACTGCGATTGAAGCAAAGATATTTAAAAACTGGTTCAATACAGACAAATCAATGGTAAAATTTATGAGTATTGAGGTGTATGAAAGCAGGGCACTTTTAACGGGCATTGCTAGAACTGACAAAGAACGTGCATTAGCAGTAGAACTGGCGTGGAAAACCGATGGTGTTAAAGATGTTATAAACGAAATTATAGTTGGTGACATACCGAACTTTGTTGAAATTGCAAGAGATGCTTCTATTACGACAGAAGTAAAATCCCGTCTCACTTTTGATAAAGAAATTCTTGCAGTTAACTATGCAATAGAGACTGTACAAGGTACAGTTTTTTTACTTGGCATTGCGCAAGACAAGGCTGAACTGAAACGTGTAGTAAATCTTATTCAAGAAGTTTCATACGTAAAACGAATAGTATCACATGTGCGGGTCAAAACACCTAAGGCCAGAGCCTCAGGGGGATAATAGATTATGCAAACCTCACCAAAAATTTACCAAGACTTGAGAAGAATAGGCATGGTGGATGATACCAAACTTGTGCTCAGTGAAACCGCCCTATTGTTAGCAAAATCCGAACGTCCCAGGACAGACACTACTGTTTATGAACGACATTTAATAAATCTTACTGAAAAAGTTGCAGCGTATGCAGGTAAACAAGCAAACTGTAAGATAAATGGTCTTCCAATACGCACTGAGGCTTTACAACAAATAATTGCAAAACGCTTTGGTTATGGAGGTAGTGACGATTCATACGAAAATTTTGAATGTGCCAATTTAATGCGGGTAATAGACCGCCGTGAGGGACTACCTACCTTGCTCGGTATAATTTACATACACGTAGCACGTGCTCTTGGTTGGACAATAGCCGGGCTGGACTTCCCTCCACGTTTTTTGATACGCCTTGAGTATTTTGGCAGACGAGAGATTCTTGACCCTTTTGATGGAGGACGAGTTATTAAGCCTTTTGATTTAAGAGCACTTTATAAAGCAGTATCAGGCCCCCAAATTGAGATCACGCCAGAACACACAAAGCCAATGACAAATCGTGCAATTATCTTACGGTCTCAACGAAATTCTATAGTTTTACATTTACGCTCTAATGATCTCGAGCAAGCGCTTAAAATTGTGAATACACTTCTACTCATTGCACCAAAAAATCCAGCATTATGGAGAGAAGCCGGAATCTTAAATGCACGCATGGATCGATTTGAAGAGGCAATAGTTGCGCTTGAAAAATTTTTGAGCTTCGCTGAGGCTGATGTAACACGGTTTCAAACCTCTATCTTACTACAAGAACTCCGTGAACAGTTAAATTAAATTATGATTATCATATGAAAAAAACAAAAATATTAGCCATCCAAATGGATCCCATCGAGAGCATTGATATAAACACAGATAGCTCTTTTGCTCTAGCACTAGAAGCTCAGAGACGTGATTATGTAGTATTTCACTATCAGCCTAAAAACCTAACATTAAACAATGGGGTTGTGACAGCTAAGGCACGAACCATTTCCCTAAGAAGAGAAAAAGGCAATCATTACACGTTTGGTAAGCAGAAAATAATTGATTTAAGTGAAACCGATGTTGTTCTTATGCGTCAGGACCCTCCTTTTGACATGGGTTATATTACTGCTACCCATTTACTTGATTACGTTCACCCAAAAACGCTAGTAGTCAACAATCCTACCTCGGTTCGTAATGCACCTGAGAAACTTTTTACAAATTTTTTTCCCAATTTGATGCCACCAACACTCATCACTGCTGATACTGAGATAATTAAGAATTTTAAAGATGAATATAAAGATATCATCTTAAAACCACTTTATGGAAATGGTGGTTCTGGTGTTTTTCACCTACCACCAGACGATGATAATTTAAATGCACTACTCGAGATATTTAAAGAACGCTCAAAAGAACCCGTTATGGTGCAAACTTTTTTAAGTGATGTCAAAAAAGGTGACAAACGAATTATATTGATAGACGGAAAACCAGCAGGAGCAATTAACCGAGTGCCGCCCAAAGGGGATGTACGCGCCAACATGCATGCAGGAGGCACACCTCTAAAAGCTGATTTAACGAAGCGTGACTTTGAAATTTGTGAAATCATTGGCCCTGAACTAAAAAGACGAGGTTTAATTTTTACAGGCATTGATGTTATAGGAGGTTATTTAACCGAAATAAACGTAACTTCTCCAACGGGCCTCCAAGAAATAAATCGTTTCGATAATGTCAAATTAGAAAGTCAATTATGGGATGCAATAGAGGCAAAATTGTAATAAGGACTCAAAAACTCTAATGAACGTTTATGGCATGTTATCTTTAAATCTTTGTATTATTTGACCTAAGTCATGCCCTGCAAGAATATGAGTATGGAAATGTGGTACTTCTTGATGCGCATTTGGACCATTATTTGCCAACGTGCGGAAACCTGAATCTACAATTCCTAATTTGCGCACTACGCAACCAATAGCCCGGGTGTATCCTATAATTTCAGAGTCTGATGCTTTTTCAGAAAAATCATCAATGTTTATATAAGAACCTTTCGGTATAACTAAAACATGAACAGCTGCTTGCGGGTTAATGTCATAAAAAGCAAGTGCGTATTCATCCTCATATATTTTCTCACAAGGAATTTCATCCCTAAGAATTTTAGCAAATATATTTTCTTCATCATAAACCATAAAGCAAATCTTTATATTTATTCTTGTTTTCGAGCAACCTTTTCATCAATACCAGAAATCCCTTCACGTCGACCAAGTTCTCTCCATACGTGATTGGGTTCAATTCCCAAATCTGCCCAAAGCACCAATAAATGAAATAAAAGATCAGAGCTCTCGCTTATAACCCTTTCTTCACCCTCATTTAGAGCAGCAACTATGGTTTCTGTTGCTTCCTCAACCAACTTGCAGGCAATTTTACCACGACCTTTGGAAAATAATTGAGCCGTGTATGAAGTATCTGAGCTCTCGTTATGTCGGCTCTTAATAATCTTAAAAACTCTCTCGAGTACTTCGCTATTGATATTATTTTCATTCATATTTGGTCACTCTCAGTATTAAGGCGCACAGGAATACCTCTTTCTGCCATGTAAACTTTAGTTTGCTCTATTGTAAAAATTCCAAAGTGAAAAATTGAGGCCGCTAGAACTGCTGATGCATGACCATCACGAATGCCCTCAACCATATGATCAAGAGTTCCAACACCACCTGACGCAATTACCGGAACCTTAACGGCATCTGAAATAGCCCGTGTTAAAGATAAGTTAAAACCAAGCTTAGTTCCATCTCTGTCCATAGAGGTTAAAAGAATTTCTCCTGCTCCAAGAGAGGTCATGCGTTTAGACCAATCAATTGCGTCAAGCCCCGTCGCATTTCTGCCACCATGAGTAAATATCTCAAATCTTTCTTTACTAATAGATTTTGCATCTACAGACACAACAATACATTGGGATCCAAATTTTTCAGCTGCTTCTCGCACCAAATCAGGATTAGTTACAGCAGCAGTATTTATGGATACTTTATCAGCTCCTGCTTGAAGCAATTTACGAACGTCATCCGTCGAACGGACTCCACCACCAACAGTCAAAGGCATGAAACATTGCTCGGCAGTTTTTGAAACAACGTCATAAATTGTATCTCGGTATTCATGAGAAGCTGTAATATCAAGAAACGTCAATTCATCAGCCCCTGAAATATCATAAACACGAGCTTGTTCTACAGGATCTCCTGCGTCCACAAGATCAACAAAATTTACTCCTTTGACAACACGGCCTCCTTCAACGTCAAGACAAGGAATAATACGTGCCTTAAGCATATTATGTTAATCCCTTAGAAGTTGTATTGCAGCACTAGTATCAATTGTACCATCATAAATTGCACGACCAGATATTACGCCAGCAAATAAACCATCACCAGCTTCTTTAAGAGCCTGCAAGTCAGACATGGAGGAAATGCCCCCAGATGCAATAACAGGAATTCTGATTGCTTCCGCAATGGCTCTTGTCTCGTCGATATTAGGGCCTTGCATAGCACCGTCACGATTTATGTCTGTAAAAATAATTGTTGCCACACCAGAATCCTCAAACCGCTTTGCCATATCAAGAACTGGCACTTCAGAGACCTTAGCCCAACCTTCAACCGCTACCAAACCATTTTGAGAGTCAATGCCAACAGCTATCTGGCCAGGAAATTCCTTGCAGGCACGCCGCACTAGGGAAGGGTCTTTTAGTGCCGCTGTTCCTAGAATGATTCGAGAGATACCTACCTCCAACCAAAATGCAATAGTTTCCATTTTTCTAATACCACCACCCAATTGAACAGGGATGGTAATAGCTTCAATAATTGATCCTACAGTAGTGCCGTTAACAGGTTTTCCCTCAAAAGCACCGTTTAAATCAACCACATGTATCCATTCGCAACCCGCATCTTCAAAAACTTTTCCCTGGGCTGCTGGGTCTTTATTGAAAACAGTAACTTTATTTATATCACCACGTAGTAAGCGAACACACATCCCGTTTTTTATATCAATTGCAGGAAAAAAAATCATGGCTTCTAGGGTTTCCAATTTAGAAAATTTCTAATTAATCTAAGTCCAATATGTTGACTTTTTTCAGGATGAAATTGCGTACCAATCATGTTTTCCCGAGCAACCATTGCTGTTACTGAACCGCCATAATCAACTGTTGCAAGAACATCTTTGGGACTGTCACAATCCAAGAAGTAACTATGAACAAAATAAACATGAGGGTAATTACCTAGTCCTTCCAAAACAGGGTGAGAGGCACTTTTAAGGACCAACTCATTCCAACCCATGTGTGGAATTTTTAAAGTTTTGTCAATTGGTTCAAGAACACGAACCGTTCCATTGAGCCAACCCAAACCCATATGAATACCATGCTCTAAGCCCACAGAGCCCATTAGCTGCATACCTACACAAATACCTAAAAATGGCATAGCTTTCTCTATTACTGCTTCATTTAAAACATCTATCATACCATCTAGAGCCATTAACCCAGCTCGACAATCAGCAAAAGAACCAACGCCAGGCAGTACGATACGAGATGCATTTCTAACATCATTTGGATTAGAACTTACAAGGACTTTTAATGATAATCCTGACTCTACGACTCCACGTTCGAAAGCTTTGGCAGCGGATCGTAAATTACTAGAACCGTAATCAACAATTACAACAGTCATAAGTTGGCTGTCATTCTGGCCAATAGCTGGGAACGAGCAGTGAGAACACGTTTGGTTGCACTTTCCATATCGCGCTCTAGTACCAGGTCTTCGAAGCGGTAACCCTTTCGCAAAAGAAAATTTTGCCTAATTTCATCTGCCATGAAACCAAAAACTAGCGCAACAGCAAATAACGCAATCCCCAGTGCTGTCACGGACAACATAGCAAATTGAAAAATAATCACTATTGCAACTTGTATGGTTGCAAAGATTGCTGATTCCAACCACATACAATGAAATAGCGCCCAAGGGACAGTTAAAAAAAAGCTAGACCAACAAAATCCCTCCTTAATTATGACCATGCCATCATCACTAGCATTCAAAGATAAGTGCACGGTGTATGAGTGTGTTTTCATAATTATTGGGCTTCTTAAGCTCGATTTATCTAAAGGGAACCACCAAGAACGCCTTTGGTCGACGGCACTTCATTGGCCTTGCGCTTATCTACCTCAATTGCTTGACGTAACGCACGCGCCAAACCTTTGAAACAAGATTCAACTTTGTGATGATTATTTGTTCCGTATAAACATTCAACATGCAATGTTAAACCAGCTGCTTGGCCAAAGGCTTGGAACCATTCCTTAAATAATTCCGTATCCATTTCACCTAGTTTATCCCGAGTGAAACTTACATTCCAAACTAAATAAGGCCGGTTCGATGCATCTAAGATAACGCGGGATAAAGTTTCATCCATTGGAGACATTGCCTGCCCGAAACGCACAATTCCTCTTCGATCGCCAAGTGCTTTGGTAAAAGCCTCACCAATAGCAATACCAGTATCTTCTGTTGTGTGATGAAAATCGATGTGGAGATCTCCCTCTGCCTTAACCGCAAGATCAATCAAGCTATGTCGAGACAATTGCTCAAGCATGTGATCCAAAAAACCAATGCCTGTTGATACCGAGTATTTCCCAGTCCCATCGAGATTAACTGATACAGTAATTTTTGTCTCATTTGTATTGCGTTCTACTTTGCCCTTACGCATAACATTCTCATCTATTTTCAAATCCTAATTACTTGTAGCAGGTAAAAATACAAACCTAAAGGTACACATACTTTCTTTTGCTAAGTCACCTACTTGTTGGGAAACATCTTCAGAAGTAATTGAGAAGGTTTCCCCTCCCTTTTCTGATGCATTAAAGGAGATATCTTCTAACAGTTTTTCTAAAACAGTATGTAACCGTCTTGCGCCAATATTTTCAACACCCTGGTTAATTTCCTCAGCTAAATCAGCTATAGCATCAATTGCATCATCACCAAATTCTAAAGTGACGTCCTCCACAGCCATCAGAGCTGTATACTGTTTGATGAGGCTGGCTTCTGTTTCTAGAAGTATTCGAACAAAATCGTCACGTGTCAAGGAACGCAATTCAACTCTTGTTGGAAGTCGGCCCTGTAATTCTGGTAATAAGTCAGATGGTTTTGCAACGTGAAAAGCTCCTGATGCTATAAATAAGATATGGTCCGTCTTTACAGGGCCGTGCTTTGTTGAGACTGTGGTTCCTTCAATGAGTGGAAGAAGATCACGCTGAACACCCTCTCGACTGACGTCACCACCTGTTCTATCAGACCGAGCTGTGATCTTGTCTATTTCATCCAGGAAAACAATTCCATTATTTTCTACGTTGCTTAGAGCTTTTTTTATGATTTTCTCTTCATCGAGTAGTTTGTCACTTTCCTCTGCAATCAATATATCATAAGAGTCTGATACCTTCATGCGTTTAGGTTTTGTTTGTTGACCAAATGCTTTACCCATAATATCGCCAATATTGAGCATACCCATTTGAGCACCTGGCATCCCTGGGACATCAAATGTAGGCATATTTGATATTGCTGATTCAGCAACATTTATTTCAATTTCTCGATCTGCTAAAGCTCCTTCTCGTAGTAGTTTTCTAAATTTATCACGAGTTTCGCTTGAGGCATTTTCTCCGACAAGCGCATCAATAACTCTTTCTTCTGCATGGATTTCAGCTTTTGCCATGACGTGTTTTCGCATCTCACTCCGAACATGATGAAGCGCAATCTCAACTAGATCACGTATTATTTGTTCAACATCTCGTCCAACGTAGCCAACTTCAGTAAATTTTGTTGCTTCTACTTTTATGAAAGGGGCCTGTGCTAATTTTGCCAGACGGCGAGCAATCTCGGTTTTACCGACACCAGTAGGACCTATCATTAGAATATTTTTTGGTAATACTTCTTCCCGTAAATTGTCGTCAAGCTGTTGTCGTCGCCAACGATTTCTTAAAGCAACTGCAACGGCTCTTTTGGCGTCGGTTTGTCCAATTATAAAGCGGTTAAGTTCAGAGACTATTTCACGAGGAGTAAAGCTGGACATGGTTTAAAGGCTCTCAATAATTATATTATTATTGGTGTATACACAAATCTCAGCAGCAATACTCATTGCTTTACGAGCAATCGTTTCAGCATCCATGTCATCATTATCTATTAGTGCACTTGCTGCCGCTAGAGCATAATTTCCACCTGAGCCTATGCCTGCAAGACCTTTACTTGGCTCAAGCACATCGCCTGTACCGGTTAAAATTAGGGAAATTTCTTTATCAGCCACAGCCATCATTGCCTCAAGTTTGCGTAAATAACGATCTGTTCGCCAGTCTTTGGCCATTTCAACACAGGCACGTGTGAGTTGTTTGGGATATTGTTCTAGTCGACTTTCTAGACGTTCAAATAGTGTGAAGGCATCAGCTGTAGCTCCAGCAAAACCAGCAATCACGGAACCATCTGCTAGTGAGCGAACTTTACAAGCATTTGCTTTAAGAACAGTATCGCCTAAAGTAACTTGACCGTCACCTGCAATAACTACAGTTCCATTTTTTCGGACAGATAGAATTGTTGTGCCACACCAGCCTGGAAATTTTTGATTGCTCAAAATACGAACCTCTATAAATAATGTGTTTAAGGGATTTAGGCGTACTAGGCTTCTGGGTCAAGGGTGATTATTTAA
>CACKCT010000026.1:0-16757 GCA_902598645.1 Rhodospirillaceae bacterium
AGGGCTGAGAATTCATCAAAACTGTGGGCAACGGCATATGACTTCCCTGCCTTAAAAAAAGGATTAGTTAAAAAGGAAGAAATCAAACATGACCGTATTGCAGGCATGCAAGGATTTGTATTTAACACTCGCAGAGAAATCTTTTCAGACCCCAAAGTACGGCAAGCTCTGGCATACGCTTTTGACTTTGAGTGGTCCAATCGTAACCTTTTTTATGGACAGTATACACGTTCACGCTCCTACTTTGGTAATTCAGAAATGGCTGCTACTGGTCTTGCAGGCAAAACTGAACTCGCTATTTTAAAAAAACACCGCGATCAATTGCCGAAAGAGGTTTTTACCGATGAATACCAACCACCAAAGACCAATGGTGATGGCCGTATACGTGCCAACTTAAAAATCGGTGACAAATTTTTGAAGGAAGCAGGCTGGACCATAAAAAACAAAAAAAGAGTTAATATGAAAACAGGAACTGTCATGAAATTCGAAATCCTATTGGTCAGCCCTATGTTTGAACGTATAGCTCTGCCTTTCACCAAAAATTTAGAACGTCTGGGTATTAAAGCCCGGGTCAGAACTGTAGATTCCTCGCAATACCAAAGGCGTTTGGAAACTTTTGACTTTGATATGATAGTATCAGTTTGGGGTGCCTCTCTATCGCCTGGTAATGAACAAAGAGATTACTGGAGTACTGCAGCGGCGAATCAAAATGGCAGTCGCAATTTTATTGGTATCAGTGAACCTGTGATTGATAAATTAATAGAGTCCTTAATAGCATCGCCTGATCGAGAAAACCTAGTAACTCGAGCTAAAGTATTAGATAGGGTCCTTCAATGGGGGCATTATGTTATCCCACATTGGCATCTCAACTACGATCGCCTTATATATTGGAGTAAACTAAAGCATCCAAAAATTATCCCGATGAAAGGTACACAGTTTGATACTTGGTGGGTTGACGCTAAAAAAAATGAAAAAACAAAGAGTAACCAAAATTTTACTAAGGCTAATTAACTCATGCTATCGTATGCCTTACGTCGCTTACTTTTAATAGTCCCAACCCTATTTGGCATAATGGTAATTAACTTCATTATTGTGCAATCGGCTCCTGGAGGGCCAGTAGAACAGGCTTTGGCAAAAATAAAAGGTAATAGCGTAGAAGCAACAGCACGAGTTAGTGGGACTGGTGGCGAGATAAGCAACCCTGAGAAATCTGGTTTAACAACTGCAACTTCACAACAAAGTAGATACAGAGGTGCTCGGGGCTTAGATCCAAAATTCGTTGAGGAAATTGAGAAGCAGTTTGGTTTTGATAAACCTGCTCATGAGCGCTTTTTTTTGATGATGGGCAACTACCTGCGCTTCAATTTTGGAGACAGTTTTTTTCGTGATCGAAGTGTCTTTGAGCTGGTGGTTGATAAATTACCCGTTTCTATTTCACTTGGGCTTTGGACAACTTTATTAGTGTATTTAATTTCCATTCCTCTGGGTATTGCAAAGGCTGTGCGCGACGGATCAGCCTTAGATGTTTGGTCTAGTGCTATTGTTGTTGTAGGCAATGCGGTCCCCGCTTTTTTATTTGCCATTGCATTAATTGTTTTTTTTGCTGGTGGCCGCTACCTCGATTGGTTCCCGCTTCGCGGCTTAACATCTGATAATTTTAGTCAGCTTTCAACACTCGGACAAATAACAGATTATTTTTGGCACATGGCGCTTCCTATAATTTCAATGGTTATTGGCGGTTTTGCTGGGTTGACTATGCTAACCAAAAACTCTTTTCTAGATGAAATTAATAAGCAATATGTGATCACCGCCCACTCTAAGGGCCTGGGGGAAAACCGAGTTTTATATGGACATGTGTTCCGAAATGCTATGCTCATTGTTGTGGCAGGGTTCCCCAGTGCATTTGTAAGCATTTTATTCACCGGCGCTCTATTGACTGAAATAATTTTTTCTCTTGATGGACTGGGTTTATTAGGTTTTGAAGCGGCAATTAATCGGGACTATCCCGTTATGTTTGGAACTCTTTATTTTTTTACCCTACTAGGACTACTGCTGAATTTACTTGGTGATATCATGTATCACATTATTGACCCACGTATTGATTTTGATAGGCGTGAGATCTGAGCAACATGCAATTGTCCCCACTCACCAAAAGAAGGCTTGCCAACTTTAGAGCAAACAAACGTGGCTTCTGGTCTTTATGGATATTTCTAGGCCTTTTTTTTACAAGCTTGTTTGCCGAATTCATTGCCAACGATAAACCCATTCTAGTTAGGTTTGAAGGCACGTTTTTCTTTCCAATAATTGTTGATTACCCTGAAACAGTATTTGGTGGCTTCCTCGAAACTGCTACAGAATATGCAGACCCTGAAGTGCGTGAAATGATTGAGGAAAAGGGCTGGATCATCTGGCCCTTAATTCCTTTTAGTTACGACACAGTCAATTACGAATTAACGCTACCTGCTCCTGCGCCTCCATCAGATCTAAATTGGTTAGGCACAGATGATCAGGGTCGTGATGTTGCTGCACGTCTAATATATGGTTTTCGTATATCAGTGCTTTTCGGGTTAACTCTAACTTTTTTTAGCTCTGTTATTGGCATCGCATCTGGTGCAGTACAAGGTTTCTTTGGTGGCTTAACAGATCTGTTTTTTCAACGCTTCATTGAAATTTGGTCTGGCCTTCCAACTCTTTACCTTTTGATTATTCTTGCCAGTATAGTCGAACCCAATTTCTGGTGGTTACTGGGACTAATGCTATTATTCTCATGGATGACGCTAGTAGGTGTAGTACGTGCTGAATTTCTTCGCGCCAGAAATTTTGATTATGTTCGCGCTGCTAAAGCCTTAGGTGTTAACGATTGGACTATCATGTTTAAACATATTTTACCAAACGCAATGGTTGCAACCATAACATTCTTACCTTTTATACTGAACGGCTCAATAACAACACTTACGGCACTTGACTTTTTAGGCTTCGGCTTACCTGCAGGATCGCCATCACTAGGTGAGTTGCTCAACCAGGGAAAGGCCAATTTACAAGCACCCTGGCTTGGTTTGACTACATTTTTTATACTTGCAGTAATGTTGAGTCTTTTAATCTTTATAGGTGAAGCAGTCCGTGATGCTTTTGATCCAAGAAAAACTTTTAAATGAGTTTACTTGAAATAAAAAATTTAGGCGTGTCCTTTGGTGTGGGTACACAAGAAATTAAGGCTATGCAAGGCGCATCACTAGAGATCAACAAAGGTGAGACAGTCGCCTTAGTTGGTGAATCGGGGTCAGGTAAGTCCGTGACCGCCTTGTCAATTCTCAAACTCCTTCCCTATCCGATAGCCCACCATCCGTCTGGCTCAATTATTTTTGCCGGTGAGGAATTGATTGATGCAGATGAGACAAGAATGCGCAAAATTCGAGGAAATCAAATCTCAATGATTTTTCAAGAACCACTAACCTCATTGAACCCTCTGCATTCTATAGAAAAGCAGATTAGTGAAGTATTGTTAGTTCACAAAATGATGAGCAAAACCCAAGCAAATGCTCGGGTTATAGAGCTACTTAATCTGGTTGGGCTCGAGGAAGCAATTGAAAGGCTGAACGATCTTCCACATCAGTTCTCAGGTGGACAGCAGCAACGGATCATGATTGCAATGTCACTTGCAAATGAACCTGATCTTCTTATTGCAGACGAGCCCACTACTGCCGTCGACGTAACAATTCAAGCACAGTTGCTTAATTTATTGAATAAACTACGCAATGAGCTTGGCATGGCATTATTACTAATTACCCACGATCTCGGCGTGGTTCGCAAAATGGCGGACAAAGTTGTCATTATGAATAGTGGTAAGATAGTTGAACAAGGCCCTCTTAAAGAAGTCTTTGAGAAACCTCAAAGCTCTTACACTAAACAACTGCTACGCGCTGAACCCAAAGGCAGACCCGAAAGCGCAATCCCGAATGCAAAAGTCCTGATAAGCAGTAAAAATGTTAAAGTCTGGTACCCCATCAAGAAAGGCTTGCTGCAGCGTACTACGGGACACATTAAAGCAGTTGATAGTGTCACAATATCCATCAAAAAAGGGCATACCCTTGGTGTGGTCGGCGAGTCAGGCTCAGGTAAAAGTTCGTTGGCTCGAGCTTTGCTCAAGCTAGAAGACAGCGAAGGTGAAATAAAATTTGATAATAAATATTTAAATAATATGTCAAAAAAAGCTCTTCGCCCTCTGCGTAAGCGCATGCAGATTGTTTTTCAAGACCCTTTTAGTTCCCTGAGCCCAAGGCTCTCTATTGGTGAAATAATTGGTGAAGGACTAAATGCGCATAAACTAGTTAAAAACGAAAATAAACGCCGCCGATTAATTGTTAAAACTCTAGTTGAAGTAGGACTAGAACCACACATGATGAACCGTTACCCGCACGAATTTTCTGGTGGCCAGCGTCAACGTATTTCTATTGCACGTGCCCTAGTTCTTAATCCAGATTTTATTGTTTTAGATGAGCCTACAAGTGCACTAGATATGTCTGTGCAGGCACAAATCGTCCAACTACTTCGCAACTTACAGAAGAGCCACGGACTCACCTACTTGTTCATCTCCCATGATTTAAAGGTAGTCCGTGCGGTTTCACATGACATTGCCGTCATGCGAAAGGGCAGAATTGTTGAACATGGTCCAACAGCAGAAATTTTTACCAATCCTAAAGAATCTTACACACGTGCGCTAATGGCTGCAGCTTTTGAAATAAAAGCCGACAATAAATAGGTAATTGAGATATAAAAATGACTAATGCCCTAGTTTACATTAGCCCTTCTGACCCAGCAGATCGCTGGCGTGACGCACTAATACCAGCTCTACCGGAGGTAGACTTTAGCAATGATTTCCATGTTTGGCCCGATTGCTTAAGCGAACTTGATAAACTTGGAGATATAGATATTGCGTTAGTATGGAAACCGAAGCCGGGGAGCCTAAATCACTTTCCCAACCTTAAAGCTGTTATTAACTTAGGAGCTGGCGTCGATGCTGTTCTGGCCGACAGAACATACCCCAAAAATATTCCTCTAATTCGTTTAATTGACCCGACCTTAACTCGACACATGAGTGAATTTGTCGTTCACCGAGTTCTCCACTTTCACCGCAAATTCCACATATACGACCAGATGCAACGCAATCACAATTGGCAAGAACTAGATCAAGAAGATACCCTACAAAAGCGTGTCGGGATCATGGGACTAGGGACCTTGGGTAGTGATGCGGCGAATCACCTTGCTCCTTTTGGATTTAAAATTGCTAGTTGGAGTCGCACCAAGAAACACGTTAAAGACATTGAGTCCTTCTATGGCAAAAATAGCCTTGAGGATTTTCTCAAACGTACTGATATTCTTATTTGCTTGTTGCCGTTAACGGCTGAGACGCAGGGAATAATTAACAAAAAAACACTTTACCAGTTACCGATTGGCGCTTATGTAATCAATCCTGGAAGGGGACGCCTAATCAATCAAGACGATTTACTAGTGGCGCTGGATAGTGGTCATATTGCCGGTGCGGCACTAGATGTTTTTTACACAGAACCACTACCCACAAATAGTCTAATTTGGGATCACCCAAAAATTATAGTCACACCGCACATTGCAAGCATCACATCAGCTCGATCAGCTGCAGAACAAATTGCTGAGAATATCCGCCGAATACGCCGTAGTGAGAAACCAGACAATTTAGTTGATTTAAACTCAGGCTATTAACCTAAATATACATACGAAAGCCAGAGCAAGCCGCCACCAAGAAGGACTCGATAGATTGCAAATGGAGCAAAACTAGACCTCTTGAGCCAACTCATCAAAAAAGATATAGCAACCATCGCAAATAAGAAAGAGAGAGCTGCAGCGAAGAAGGCATCAACTGTTAAGTATATGTCACCAATGCGATACATTTCTAATGCTGAAAGGGTGCCTGCTCCAATAATTGTTGGTATGGACAACAACATCGAAAAACGGGCTGCAGCACTTCTTTCCATGCCAAGAATTCTTGCGGCAGACATTGTAATTCCCGAACGTGAAGTTCCAGGCACTAATGCAAGAACCTGAGCAAAACCAACTATGATTGCATCACTAACCCCCATGTGCTCTACCCGACGTAAGGTCATACCAACCTTATCTGAGAGCCACAAAACAATACCAAAACCCAGTGTGGCCCAAGCAATTACATTCAAAGAACGCAATCCATCCACACCGTAGTGCTTGAGACCATAACCAACTAAAAAAACTGGGATTGTCGCCAACACAATCAGTCCAGCAAGCTTAGCATGGGGATCTTTGCGTCCCCGTGCAGCAATCACTATCCCCCTCAACATAGCAAATACATCACGCCAGAAGTACAAAAGAACTGCACCTAACGTGCCTAGGTGCACTGCAACATCAATGATTTGACCTTGATCCGGCCAACTCGTAAAAATTGGCACAAGTACTAAATGCCCCGAAGAGCTTATTGGTAAAAATTCAGTAACGCCCTGAACAAGTGCTAGAACCACAATATGTAGTATCGACACATTATACCTTTCTATGTATTGAGCTTCAAATAAATTAGGCTTAAAACACCCAGTTGTGAACAAATTCTACAAAAGATTGTTTAAATCATATATTATATTATGCGTTTTTTGCATAACCGCAATGCGAACAAAATTTCATTTTTTATAATTGATAAGCTATACTATAATCATAATAATTAATGCTCCAAATTGTATTTGCACTAAATAGTAAGAGATTTATCCTATGAGCCAACCAGTTTGGCCCCAAGCGCACAGGTTGCCACAAAAAAAGGGGCTCTACGACCCCAGAAATGAACATGACAACTGTGGTCTGGGCTTTATCGCAGACATCAAAAACCGTAAGTCCCACCAAATTGTACAGCAAGGTATACAAATTCTTATCAATTTGGACCATCGTGGTGCAGTTGGTGCAGATCCATTAGCGGGTGATGGTGCTGGCATCCTGTTACAAATACCCGACACTTTATACCGCGAAGAATGTGCCCAATTGGGGTTTAACCTACCCGAAGTTGGTGATTATGCCGTTGGAATGGTGTTTTTACCGCAAAATCAAAAAACCCAAACGGCTTGCTTAAAAGCGTTTGAGGCAGTCGTCGCAGAAGAAGGGCAGAATATTCTCGGTTGGCGAGATTTACCAGTTGATAATAGTGTTCTTGGCGAGAGCGTAAAACCCATTGAGCCCGTCATACGCCAAATATTTATTGGTCGTGGCAGGAACTGCACCAATGCCGACGCATTTGAACGTAAGCTATTTGTCATTCGCAAACAGGTCCACCACAAAGTCTGGGATGTTGAACTAGAGGACAGGGAAGACTTCTACATACCCTCAATGTCATCTAGGACTGTAGTTTACAAGGGGATGATGCTAGTCTGTAACGTCAGTAAATATTTCACAGATTTAAACGACGATCGTTGCCAGTCTGCGCTTGCGCTTGTCCATCAAAGATTCTCCACCAATACCTTCCCATCCTGGCCATTAGCTCAGCCTTTTCGCTATTTGTGCCACAATGGTGAGATTAATACAGTACGCGGAAACATCAACTGGATGCATGCCCGTAGACATGGTATGAGTTCAGAAGTTCTTGGTCCAGATCTTGAAAAACTATGGCCTTTGATTGGTGATGGCGCATCTGACTCAGCTACCTTTGATAATGCTTTAGAATTACTTGTAGCTGGGGGCTATTCTTTAGCCCACGCGATGATGATAATGATACCTGAAGCATGGTCTGGCAACACTCTGATGGACAAGAAACGTCGGGCTTTCTATGAGTATCATGCAGCTTTAATGGAGCCTTGGGATGGACCTGCTGCCATGGCCTTTACAGATGGCCGTCAAATAGGGGCCACTCTAGACCGAAACGGCTTACGCCCATCCCGATACATTATTACTGATGATGAAAAGGTCATTGTTGGATCAGAAGTTGGGGCCTTACCTATACCGGAGAGCGCAATTGTAAAAAAATGGCGTTTACAGCCAGGCAAAATGTTGCTGATAGATTTGGAAGAAGGTCGAATCGTGGACGATGCTGAATTAAAAGAAACCTTGTCCAAGGCTAAGCCCTACCAGAAATGGCTCAACAAAACCCAAATTTTACTAGATGATCTTCCAGACGAAGTCTCACCAATGCCACCAAATAAAGAAACCATTCAAGATCGACAACAGGCCTTCGGATATACACAAGAGGATGTAAAATTTTATATTACTCCTATGGCTATCGAAGGCTCTGACCCATTAGGCTCCATGGGAAGCGACATTCCACCAGCCGTTCTCTCAAGTCGCTCGAGAATGCTTTATTCGTACTTCAAGCAGATATTTGCCCAAGTCACCAACCCTCCGATAGATCCAATTCGCGAAGAATCAGTTATGTCTTTGGTATCTCTAATAGGTCCGAGGCCGAACCTCCTTAATATGGAAACTGGTGGCAATCACATGCGTTTGGAGGTTGAACAACCTATTCTTTCCAATGTTGATCTAGAAAAAATTCGTCGCATTGGAAACAACGTAAAAGAAGCCTTTATCACCTACACATTAGATATCTGCTATCCTGCAGCTAATGGTGCTGAAGGCATGGAAGAAGCTCTCAATCAATTATGCAGAAAAGCTCAAGAAGTTGTAATCAAAGACCATAACATCTTAATTTTGTCCGATCGTGGCGTAAATGCGGATAGAGTTTCTATTCCAGCCCTGCTAGCAACTGCAGCAGTTCACCACCATCTAATCCGAGAAGGTCTGCGTACCGAAGTCGGATTAGTAGTTGAGAGTGGCGAAGTCCGCCAAGTTCATGACTTCTGCTTATTGGCTGGCTATGGAGCAGAAGCCATTAATCCTTACTTAGTATTTGAGTCACTTTCTCACATGCGTCACAACTTTGCTGAAGATATTAGTGAGGCTGAAGCCCATAAACGATACGTCAAGGCCGTCAACAAGGGTATTTTGAAGGTTATGTCAAAGATGGGAATCTCTACTTACCAGTCCTACTGTGGAGCCCAAGTTTTTGATGCAGTTGGCCTATCAAGTTCTTTTGTAGACAAGTATTTTACTGGCACTTCAACCACAATAGAAGGTGTCGGCCTCAACGAAATTGCTGAAGAGACTTTTTCTCGCCATTGCGATGCATATGGAACTGCGCCAATCTATACCAATGCATTAGATGTTGGCGGTGAGCTTGCATACCGTACTCGTGGCGAAGAACACGTATGGACACCATCAACTATATCAACTCTACAACACGCAGTGCGCAGCAATGACTACACTCGTTTCAAGACATATTCTAAAATGATCAATGACAACGATCAAAAACTCAAGAACCTACGGGGCCTCTTCAGTTTTACCAAGGGTAAATCAATTTCAATTGAAGAGGTTGAACCGGTTTCTGAAATAGTTAAGCGTTTTGCAAGTGGTGCCATGTCCTTTGGCTCTATTTCGTGGGAGGCCCATACAACCATTGCTATTGCCATGAACCGTTTGGGAGGAAAATCTAATACAGGCGAAGGTGGTGAAGAAGCTGTAAGATTTAAAACTATGAAGAATGGAGACAGCATGCGCTCCGCAATTAAGCAAGTAGCTTCGGGACGTTTTGGTGTTACCGGCGAATACCTGGTTAATGCAGATGACCTTCAAATAAAAATGGCGCAGGGTGCAAAGCCCGGTGAAGGTGGGCAATTGCCCGGCCACAAAGTTGATGAATGGATTGGCCGTGTCCGTCATTCAACACCAGGTGTTGGTCTAATTTCTCCACCACCACATCACGACATATACTCTATTGAAGATCTCGCACAATTAATTCATGATTTAAAGAACGTAAATCCAAATTCACGTGTCTCGGTAAAACTTGTCTCAGAAGTTGGAGTCGGAACAGTAGCAGCTGGAGTATCAAAGGCACATGCTGATCACGTCACCATTTCAGGGGCTGAAGGTGGCACAGGAGCTAGCCCGATAACCTCAATCATGCACGCAGGAAGTCCATGGGAAATTGGCCTAGCCGAAACTCAACAGACATTGGTTATGAACAACTTACGAGGACGTATAGCAGTACAAGTAGATGGAGGACTAAGAACCGGTCGTGATGTAGTAGTTGGTGCACTTCTCGGCGCTGATGAATTTGGTTTTGCTACTGGTGCGTTAGTCTCGGAGGGTTGCATTATGATGCGGAAGTGCCACCTTAATACTTGCCCAACAGGTGTAGCAACGCAAGATCCAGAACTGCGTAAGCGTTTTAAAGGAAAACCTGAACACGTTGTAAATTTTTTCACCTTCATCGCACAAGAAGTTCGAGAGTTAATGGCTGAATTGGGATTTAAAACTATGCAGGAAATGACGGGCCATTCCGAACGTCTTGAAAAATCAGAAGCAATTAAGCATTGGAAATCGCAAGGGCTAGACTTCTCTAAACTTCTTGCAACACCAAATCCAGGGCCAGACGTAGCTATCTTTAACTGTGAAAGCCAAAATCACGAATTAGAAAGAGGCTTAGATAATAGCTTCTTAGTACAAGCGAAAGGGGCTATCGAAAGTGGTCAACCTGTGACCATAAAGAGCAAAATCCATAACGTTAATCGATCAGTTGGAGCGATGTTATCTGGTCGAATTGCAGAACGATACGGCTTCGGTGGTTTAGAGGAAAACACCATCCACATTAAACTAACTGGAACTGCAGGACAGAGTTTCGGTGCTTGGCTGTCCCGGGGCGTCACCCTCGAGTTAGCAGGCGATTCTAACGACTATGTTGGCAAGGGCCTCTCTGGTGGCAAAATTATTATATACCCGAATTCAGAAAGCCCCATCATACCAGAGGAAAATATTATAGTTGGAAATACCGTTCTCTATGGAGCAATCTCAGGTGAGTGTTACTTTAGTGGAATTGCTGGCGAGCGATTTGCTGTCAGAAACTCCGGTGCTACAGCTGTGGTCGAAGGGGTTGGAGACCATGGCTGTGAGTACATGACTGGTGGATGTGTGGTTGTTTTAGGGTCAACAGGTCGAAATTTTGCTGCTGGAATGTCTGGAGGTATCGCCTATATTCTAGATGAGAAGGGTATTTTTGCAAAGCGTTGCAATATGGCTCAGGTAGATCTTGAACGAATAGAAGACAACAACAATTATGTTTCAGATAAAGAAATGGGCGATATGATTAATCACGATTCACAACGTTTACGTGGACTTATAAAAAAGCACTATGAGTACACTAACTCACCACGAGCCAAAACTATTATCGATAACTGGAAGAGTTTTCTTCCCAAATTTATTAAGATCATGCCAAAAGACTATCGCCGTGCATTACTTGAAATACAGGCCAAGGCAAGAAAGCAAGATGATGTTGACATGGCAGTAGGAGCCGAATAATGGGAAAAACAACTGGTTTTATGGAATTTAAGCGTCAAGATCGCTCATACACCTCAGTAGTTGAACGCCTGAAAAGCCATGATGAAATGATGGTTCCACTCAGTGAGAATGAAATAAAAAACCAGGGTGCACGATGCATGGACTGTGGAATTCCATTTTGCCATAATGGTTGCCCTGTCAACAACATCATTCCAGAGTGGAATGATTTAGTTTACTCTGGGGATTGGCACGAAGCCTCAAAAGTTCTCCATTCAACAAATAATTTCCCAGAATTTACAGGTCGTATTTGCCCCGCACCATGTGAGTCTGCATGTACGCTTAACCTGACAGATGAGCCTGTTACTATAAAATCTATCGAGTGTGCCATTGTTGATCGTGCCTGGGCCGAGGGTTGGTTAGAACCACAAGCGCCCGAACGACTCTCTGGGAAACGGGTTGCCATTGTCGGTGCTGGGCCTTCTGGACTAGCCTGTGCGCAACAACTTGCAAGAGCCGGGCATTCTGTTGTTGTATTTGAAAAGAATTCAAAAATGGGTGGCCTACTGCGATATGGCATCCCAGATTTTAAACTTAACAAAGACCTTATCAACAGGCGTTTGTCCCAAATGCAAGCCGAGGGTGTTGAGTTTCGCCCAAATTCTCACGTTGGAGATAATATTTTGCCGGAGCGCCTTTTGGCCAAGTTTGACGCTATTGTGTTAACTGGGGGATCAGAAAAGCCACGGGACCTTCCTATACCTGGACGCAATCTAGATGGTGTTCATTTCGCAATGGAGTTTCTTCCTCAACAGAATCGCCGCAATTCAGGAGAGCCACTAGGGAATGTCCAAGAAATTCTCGCAACTGGCAAACATGTTGTTGTTCTTGGTGGTGGTGATACTGGGGCTGATTGCGTTGGCACCTCTGCCCGCCAAGGAGCAGCATCAATCACCCAAATGGAAATTATGCCAAAACCGCCTGAAAAAGAAAACAAAGATGTGACGTGGCCTAACTGGCCAGTAAAATTACGCTCTTCTACTTCACACGAAGAAGGTTGCAAGCGCGAGTGGTCTGTTGGCACAACCTCTTTTGAAGGCAAAGATGGAAGAATAACCAGCCTCAAGGTTGCTCAGATGGACTGGTCTAATGGAAAACCTGAACCTATCAAGGGAAGTAATTATGAAATAAAGGCTGATCTTGTCCTACTAGCTATGGGCTTTCTTAACCCTATTCATGAAAGCATGCTGAACGATTTTGGCGTGGATTATGATGAACGTGGAAACGTTAAGGCAACAACCGAGGGGGAAAATTGCTATAAGACAACTGTTGACAAAGTGTTCTCAGCAGGAGACATGCGTCGAGGCCAATCACTTGTTGTCTGGGCCATTCGCGAAGGTCGGCAATGTGCACGGGCTGTTGATGAATATTTGATGGGCTCGTCCCTGCTTCCACGACTATGATATTTAATTTCAAAACCTGAAAGGAAAAATCAAATTAAAAAAATTTTATTCTTTGTGAGTTTGATTTTTTTTGTCCAAAATGCTGCATATGCTGCAGACATTATCAGGGTGGGAGACCTTGTCTTATCCAACGCTTGGGGGCGCACTTCAACCAGCATTAAACGCCCAAGTGCCGTTTATCTCCAAATTAGAAATACTAGTTCTATAAGTGATCGGCTGATTAAGGTGCATACACCAATTGCTAAAAGGGGTGAACTACACAGTCATCTTATAGAAAATGGTGTAATAAAAATGCGGCACTTAAAGCACATCAATATTCCTGCCACTAAAATCACATCACTCAAGCCTGGTGGCCTACATGTCATGCTATTCGGTTTAAACTCTTTATTGAAAAAAGGAGACAAATTCCCCATTAGCCTTACATTTGAGAATGCTGGACAAGCTACAGTCCATGTTCACATCGAAGATGTTGGTTCTATGAAATTAAACAAAAATAAAACAAAGCACGCGCATTAATATTGAAAGCATTATGCCACAAGGTTTATTCTGAACATAATAACTTAAATTATCTCAAAATCATAGTAGTGGTCACTCATTAAAATAATGATAAAATCTCCTAGTGAAAAAGTGCTTGGAAGCTGTGTCGAGGTGGAAGGTCTAGGAGTTATTTTTCGGGGGCCCACAGGTATTGGAAAATCAGATCTTTCCTTAAGGCTAATTGACAACGGTGCAAAGCTGATATCTGATGATATCACAGAACTAGCTATTGAAAACGAGACATTAATTGCCCGAGCGCCAAAAACCATACGGCATTTACTGGAGGTTCGAGGAATTGGTGTTTTGAAAATAGGTGGAGCACAACAAGTAAAACTCGGTGTTGTCATCGATCTAGTTACTCCTGAACAGATAGAACGCCGACCTGAAAATCAAAGCGTGAAGATTTTGGGCAAAAACGTTCCACTTTTCCGTATTTTTCCACTTGAGGCATCTAGCCCAGCTAAAGTGCGCCTTATTGTACGCCAGCTCAAAGGTGAAATTTCTAATGTCCCCTAAAATTTAAACAAATAAATTATCATTATGTCTTTTTTTCCCAGTAATCTCACGTTAAGACATAGTCATAAGAATAAGATCTTCTTACACTTACAATAGTTTCGACAAGGGGTTCTCATTTTAATATGATTGGAATGGTATTAGTCACACATGGTAATTTAGCTAATGAATTTGTTGGCGCCTTACAACATGTAATAGGTGATCAAAAACAGATTGCAACGGTCTGTATTGGACCAGACGATGACATGGAAAAACGCAGAATTGAGATTACTCAAAAAATCAAAGAGGTTGATCAGGGCAGAGGAGTTATTTTACTTACTGATATGTTTGGTGGCACACCGTCAAATCTTGCTATTTCTGTCATGAATAAAAAAAATGTGGAGGTAATAACTGGCATCAACCTTCCCATGCTTATCAAAATAGCCTCAATAAGAAAATCGAGTAACCTGACAGATACCGTAAATGGTGCCCAAGAAGCAGGTCGCAAGTACATTAACATTGCCAAACAATTAATATCTCAGGAGTAAAGGTGACACAGTTAATTACGGAAAAAAAAGGTCAATTAACATGTACTGCTACTATTTTGAATCAACGTGGTCTGCACGCTAGAGCCGCTGCTAAATTTGTAAAAATTGCAGGGAAATTTCAAGCTGATGTTACAGTCACCCGCAAAGGGCAGACAGTTTCTGGAAATTCAATCATGGGATTAATGATGCTCGCAGCAAGTGAAGGTAGTGAAGTAATTATCCACTGCTCTGGTAAAGATGCCCGAACAGCTATTCAAGCTCTTTTAGATCTAGTAACAAGTAAGTTTGAAGAGGAATAAGACACAAGATATAAAATTTCACTGAAACAAGTGCAAATGATTGATTTTTCACCACACATTTAATATCAAAACTCAAAATAGTTTTAGTCATAGGGTATATCTTTATTCTGTAGCCCCTGGCCTGTAAAATAAAATAAAGACTCTCCAACGTGACCGTCACCAAAGTGAGTTTAATATATGAACACGAAGGAGGCATTCAACTGCAAGTTTAATGCACCAAATAAATCGGACTTGCGAAGCGACAGTTTCCCTGTTAAACCCGCCGTCTTAAGTAAATATCAAGCATCAGGAGAGTTTCCTTATGAGCGATTTCACCGATTATAAAGTCGCAGACATGTCACTGGCTGAATGGGGCCGAAAAGAAGTAACTATCGCTGAAACAGAAATGCCCGGTCTTATGGCACTACGTGAGGAATTCAAAGGTAAAAAACCTCTTTCAGGAGCTCGTATTGCTGGTTGTTTGCACATGACCATACAAACAGCAGTACTGATGGAAACTCTAGTAGAACTGGGGGCAGATTTACGCTGGAGTTCTTGCAATATTTTCTCAACCCAGGACCAGGCAGCTGCTGCCATGGCTCAGGCTAAAATCCCCACATTTGCGTGGAAGGGTGAAACAGAAGAAGAATTTTTATGGTGCATTATGCAAACTATTGAAGGGCCTAACGGCTGGCGTCCAAATATGATTCTAGACGATGGAGGTGACCTGACTTTAATGATGCACGAAAAATATCCAGACCTACTGGATGATGTTAAAGGCCTATCTGAAGAGACTACCACCGGCGTTCATCGGCTCTATGAAATGGTCAAAGAAGGGTCTCTCAAAGTACCCGCAATAAACGTAAACGACTCAGTAACAAAATCTAAATTTGATAATTTATATGGCTGCCGCGAGAGTCTTCCTGATGGTATTAAACGTGCAACTGACGTCATGCTGGCTGGGAAAATTGCCGTAGTAGGTGGTTACGGTGATGTAGGAAAGGGTTCTGCTGCCTCCCTTCGCAATCAAGGCGCCCGTGTCTTAGTTACTGAAATTGACCCCATATGCGCATTACAGGCATCAATGGAAGGCTATGAAGTCACTACTATGGATGAAGCTGCTGCTCAAGCTGATATATTTGTCACTTGTACTGGAAATAAAGATGTTATCACCCTTGACCACATGCGTGAAATGAAGGACCGAGCAATTGTCTGCAACATTGGTCATTTTGACTCGGAAATTCAAGTTTCAGGATTGCGTAATTACAAATGGCACAATGTTAAGCCACAAGTAGACGAAATTGAATTTCCTGATGGAAAAAGGATCATCCTTCTTGCAGAGGGCCGTCTTGTAAACTTAGGTTGTGCGACTGGTCACCCCAGCTTTGTCATGAGTGCATCATTTACAAACCAAGTTCTCGCCCAAATTGAGCTTTGGGAAAACCATGCCAACTATAATAATGAGGTTTATGTATTACCTAAACATCTGGACGAGAAAGTCGCCTCTTTGCACCTTGAAAAACTTGGTGTTAAGATGACAAAGCTCACGGACGAACAAGCTGAATATCTTAACCTCTCCAAGGAGGGGCCTTTCAAGCCTAATTCGTACCGTTATTAATCTGTAGTACAATACATGATCTTAGAGGGGGGCTTTCCTTTAAATAGGAAGCGCCCTTTTCTTATTGGGCTACAACCATTAAAGTTGGTTCCGTGTTTGATGTTATAAATGATAAACTAATTTTTGTGTTCTTATTAGGGCTTGTTGGGCTCTCACTCCTATTTGCGTTATGGCTTTGCAAACGCTTGGTTCAACTTAAATCCCTCAACGGTCGCCTTATGGCTGAGACGGAGCGAGATCGTGAGATAATTGCCTCTATCACAGACGGTCTTTATGTTTGGGACCATGAAAATTCTGCTGAAAAGTGCTCACGTAGACTGGCTGTTCTATTAAGGCTGGATAACGGAACTGAAGCCAATTTTAAGAATATCCTGGAAAAATTTTCTACTTTCGATGCCCGCATACTTGCCGAAGCTACAGAGCAACTCCACAAAAAGGGTAAATCTTTCCGACTTCTTTTAAA
>CACKCT010000027.1:0-16742 GCA_902598645.1 Rhodospirillaceae bacterium
AGATCGTGGGGATGTGGCAGCACAGTTATCAAAAGTTGTGATGGGTATTATGCCAGCTTCCCACCTTGAAATACGCATGCCAGCTATTGGTGAACGTGAATTGGTGGCCTCGCTCTATGCCAGTCGTCTTGAGGATGATAGTGGTGAAGTTTCTGGACTTGTATTGCATTTTATTGACACCACAGAACAAAAAAACTTGGAGGTGCAGTTTGCTCAGTCGCAAAAAATGCAAGCAATAGGCCAACTCGCTGGGGGGGTTGCACATGACTTTAATAATCTGCTGACTGCTATGATTGGTTTTTCTGATCTACTGTTATCTCGTCATGGGCCAGATGATCCCTCGTTTTCTGATATTCAGCAGATTAAACAAAATGCTAATAGAGCAACTAATCTTGTGCGCCAGTTGCTTGCATTTTCACGCCAGCAAGAATTGGAACCAGTAGTGATAGATATTACTGAGGCACTGGCTGATCTCTCAAATTTACTTGGCAGACTGATCGGTGAAAATATAGAGCTAGATATTCATCATGACCGGGACCTCTGGCTACTCAGAGTTGATCGTGGACAATTTGATCAGGTTATTATTAATCTTGCTGTTAATGCAAGGGACGCAATGCCGGGTGGCGGAAGTGTTTCTATCCGTACCTTCAACACAAGTGTAAGACATTCTGTACAACGAGGGCATGATGTCATGAAAGCTGGAGACTATGTCCAAATTGAAGTTGAGGATACTGGAACGGGTATTGCAAAAGAAGATCTTTCTCGAATTTTTGAACCGTTTTTTTCAACTAAGGAGGTCGGTGCTGGGACTGGTCTTGGCCTCTCTACTGTATACGGCATCATTCATCAAACAGGTGGATATATTTTTGCGGATAGTGCTCCAGGTGACGGAACTACTTTTACTATCTACCTACCCAGGTATGAGGGGGATGAGGAAGTTACAATTGAGAGTGAGCACACACCTTCTTTCAAATCTGAAGTGGGTAATGTTAACCCGATCAACTCACCAACATTACAAAGTGCTGAAAACAACGAGGGTGATTTGACTGGAGAGGGGACTGTCCTTTTGGTGGAAGATGAAGACGCCGTTCGTATGTTTGGTGCTCGAGCTCTTAAAAACAAAGGATACAATGTGCTTGAGGCAAGCAATGGTGAGGAAGCTCTCGAGGTTATTAATAATGGTTCAGATCAAAAAATTGATTTGATAATTTCTGACGTGGTGATGCCCGGTATGGACGGGCACACTCTAGTCCAGCTAGTACGTCATGAAATGCCAGATATAAAGATTATCCTTATGTCTGGCTACTCAGAGGAAGTTTTTGCCGACAATGTGGAGCGTGATCCGGGAATTCACTTCCTGACCAAACCCTTTAGCCTGAAAGATCTGGCTGGGAAAGTTAAAGATGTTATGCAGGATTAGATGGAAAAATAACTTTGTCGTTTAATTATAAACAAAGATATATTTATATTTTCGTTTTATCTTATTGGACTTTAAGGTTGACATTCAATAATGCGATACTTTTTTCGTTTTTAAAGACATTTTTTTTACGAGTCGCCACCAATACACCAATATAAGTTTATGATTTATAAATTTTATTTTACTAAAACTACTTGAAACATATAAAGAACATATATTAAATTATATATCAAATTCAATTAGTTAAAAAAAAGACTTGCGCATGAGAACAAATCATGTACATTAGGTAGTAATTGCATCCATTTAAGCCTTGTGAAATAAGGGAGTTAAACTAATGGCAAGTCCTGCACTAAAACTTGTGGAAAAAGAAAGTATGAACAAAGATAAAGCGCTCGACGCTGCACTAGGGCAGATTGAACGTGCCTTTGGCAAGGGATCTGTGATGCGTATGGGACAGCGTGAGATAGTAGAAACGGAAGTAATCTCATCAGGTTCTATCAGTCTGGATCTTGCTTTAGGTATCGGTGGGTTGCCTCGTGGTCGAGTTATTGAAGTTTACGGACCGGAAAGCTCCGGTAAAACAACCTTGGCTCTACATGCGATTGCTGAAGCTCAGAAGCTTGGCGGTACTTGTGCCTTTGTTGATGCAGAACATGCGCTTGACCCTGTATATGCAGAGAAGCTTGGGGTCAATATTGACGAACTGCTTCTTTCTCAGCCGGATGGTGGCGAACAGGCTCTTGAAATTACAGATACTTTAGTGCGTTCAGGCGCTGTAGATGTGCTAGTGGTCGACTCTGTCGCAGCTTTAGTGCCTCGGGCCGAACTCGAGGGTGAAATGGGAGACCATCATGTGGGTTTACAAGCACGGTTGATGAGCCAAGCTTTACGAAAGCTCACGGGCTCTGTTTCCAAATCCAATACCATGGTTATATTTATTAATCAGATTAGGTTAAAGATAGGAGTTATGTTTGGCAATCCAGAAACTACTACGGGTGGTAATGCTTTGAAATTTTACTCTTCTATTCGTATGGAAATACGTCGTATTGGAGCGATTAAGGATCGAGATGAAATTATAGGAAACCAGACACGTATCAAGGTTGTAAAGAATAAGCTGGCCCCTCCCTTTAAGACGGTTGAATTTGATATAATGTACGGCGAAGGGTTTTCGAAAATTGGTGAATTGGTTGATCTTGGTGTAAAAGCAGGCATTATAGAAAAATCTGGCTCTTGGTTTTCATACGGATCAGAACGTATTGGACAGGGTCGAGAAAATGCAAAGAATTATATGAAAGAAAATCCAGAAGTTGCGACTTCCATTGAAGAAGAAATTCGAAGGCAGTCTGGCCTGATTAATGAGGATCTGCAAGAAGACTTGAACGAAAGTCTTGTATCTGAAGGTAATAATATATCTGAGAAAGTAGTAGATAAATCACTTGAAGAAAGTCTTTGAAAGTAAAGAACCAGCCCTTTTTTTGGTAATAAATATCTCGTTCATCAAGGGACGCTTTCAATTAACTGTTTTCTTTTAATATTAAAAACATAGGCTTCTAGAGTGAAGCCTGTGTCTTTTACTGTTCAGGGCTTCTTGACAAGCTCTAGCAAGATCGTACATTTGCAGTTATGAGAACCGTCAATGATATTCGCAAGGCGTTTATAGACTATTTTGTTGCCAATGGTCACTATGCAGTCGACTCGGGCCCTTTAGTGCCTGTGAATGATCCATCGCTGATGTTTACAAATGCAGGAATGGTTCAGTTCAAAAATGTTTTTACAGGAATTGAAACACGGAACTACTCCAAAGCCGTAACATCACAAAAGTGTGTAAGAGCAGGGGGAAAGCATAATGACCTAGAAAATGTAGGCTACACAGCTCGCCATCATACTTTTTTTGAGATGTTAGGTAATTTCTCTTTTGGTGATTATTTCAAAGACGAAGCTATAGAGTTAGCTTGGAATTTTATCACCCGAGAATTAGGTCTTCCAAAGGATAAACTTTTGGCGACAGTCTATGCGGACGATGACGTAGCTTTTGAGCTATGGAGGAAAATTGCCGGCTTTACTGAAAGTCGCATTATTCGAATTCCTACTTCTGATAATTTTTGGGCTATGGGTGATACAGGTCCATGTGGCCCGTGTTCTGAAATATTTTATGATCACGGTGAACAGATCGCAGGTGGTCCACCGGGTGGCCAAGACGAGGATGGCGATAGATTCATTGAAATTTGGAATCTAGTGTTCATGCAATATGAACAACAAACATCTGAAATAAGGGTCGAACTACCTAAGCCCTCCATAGATACTGGGATGGGGCTTGAGCGAATTTCAGCGGTGATTCAAGGTACTCATAACAATTATGATACTGATATGATGCAGGCCCTTATTCAAACTTCTGCAGCGGTTTCTAATACAGACGCGAATGGTGAGCATAAGACGTCCCATCGTGTCATCGCTGATCACCTACGCGCCACTTCTTTTCTAATAGCTGATGGTGTAATGCCTTCTAATGAGGGTAGAGGCTATGTGCTTCGTCGAATCATGCGCCGGGCAATGCGTCATGCTCACCTTATTGGCACAATCGACCCTATGATTTTCAAATTGGTGCCGACCTTAATTTCTCAAATGGGCCAAGCGTTTCCAGAATTAGTGCGAGCAGAAGCCCTGATAAAAGAGACTTTGAAGCTTGAAGAAACAAGATTCAAGGCAACTCTAGATAGAGGGCTGAAGTTGCTTGATGAAGCAACGGCTGATCTACAAGAAGGAGATGAACTAGATGGGGAAACGGCTTTCAAATTATATGACACCTTTGGTTTTCCTTTGGACTTAACACAAGATGCATTACGGAATAAGGCAATGAGTGTTGATGAGGATGGTTTTTGTACAGCTATGGAACGTCAACGCTCCGAAGCACGAGCAGCGTGGTCTGGTTCCGGAGACACGTTAATGGAGGAAGTTTGGTTTCCAATTAGGGAGAAACAGGGAGCCACGGAATTCTTAGGTTATGAGACAGAGAGTGCAGAAGGCCGGATACTTGCTATCATTGTCAATGGTGAGCAAGTAAATACAGCTACCGTTGATGAGAAGGCTTCAGTTGTTGTTAATCAAACACCTTTTTATGGCGAATCTGGAGGTCAGATTGGAGATAGTGGTGAGATAAGATGTGGCGATGCTCTTTTGAGTGTAGATTGTGCGCAAAAGAAGCTTGGAGACCTACATATACATACTGGAATGATTAGCGGTGGTACTTTTGAGGTTGGTAATGAGGTAACTTTAGAAGTAAACCATCAGCGCCGGTCAGGTTTGCGTGATAATCACTCAGCAACTCATCTACTTCATGCTGCTTTGCGCCGTAAGCTTGGTGACCATGTTACTCAAAAAGGGTCATTAGTATCGCCAGATAGACTACGGTTTGACATATCACACCCAAAGCCGATTACTGCTGACGAAATAGCTTATGTAGAAGCCGAGGTTAATGCTGAAATTCGAGCTAATTCTAGCGTTACTACTCTGCTTATGACCCCTGATGAGGCGATTGATGCCGGTGCCATGGCTTTGTTTGGTGAAAAATATGGTAATGAAGTTAGGGTCGTTTCCATGGGAGATGGTTATTCGAAGGAGCTCTGTGGTGGTACACATGTTGAGCGTACAGGTGATATAGGTTTATTCAAAATTCTTGGTGAAAGTGCGGTTGCCGCTGGTGTAAGACGAATTGAAGCACTTACTGGTAAATTTGCGCTCGATTATCTTAATGGCCAGGATGACGCTCTGCTCGAGATTGCAAGTGTTTTAAAGTCCTCATCTGGTGAAGTAAGAACTAGAGTTCAGGATTTAATCAACGAAAAAAAGAAAATGGAACGTGAAGTTGTTGATTTGCGTAAGAAACTCGCTGCTACGGATGGTAATACTTCAGAAGCTAAACTAGCAGTTAAAAAGATTCATGGCATACCATTTGTATCACGGCTAATTAAGGACATGCCTGCTAAGGATTTAAAGGGTTTGGCGGATGAAGTTAAAGAGCAAATAGGAACCGGTGTTGTCGCTTTGACTTCAGTAATTAATGGAAAGGTTTCTCTCGTTGTTGCAGTAACTGATGATTTAACCCACAAAATAAATGCTATAGATCTTGTATGCATGGGGGCTGTAGCTGTGGGGGGTAAAGGTGGCGGGGGAAGACCAGATATGGCTCAAGCGGGTGGCCCAGATGCAAAAAATGCTAACTCCGCTCTTGAAGCGATAGAAAAAGCTCTGTCCAGCTGATAATATCTGACCAAGTGACGGCAACTATGGATGTGCACAAATATATAACAGTCGAATGGCGCTCACCCAGAGCCTTTATGATACTTATGGCCATAGCGATGCCACTATCTTTTTCAACTTGGATGGCATTGATTAACAACTTTGCTGTTGAGCGAGTATTTTTTACTGGAAAAGAAATTGGTATCTTGCAGAGTTTGCGAGAAATCCCAGGATTTTTAGCGTTTGCAGTAGTCTTCTTGTTGCTTTTAATGCGAGAACAAACTCTCGGTTTGGTCGCCTTGTTGTTTCTTGGCATTGGTACCGCAATTACAGGTATGCTACCAACAGCAGTTGGCCTTTACGCAACAACGATACTGATGTCTGTTGGTTTCCATTATTATGAAACTGTTCGCCAATCTCTTGCTTTGCAGTTGGTATCGAAGGAAGAGTCACCACTGTTCCTAGGACAGTTGGTTGCTGTTGGCTCATTCTCAGGCCTAGTTTCACTTTGTCTCATTTGGTTGAGTGTTGATTTGGTTGGCCTTGATATGGAATGGGTTTACTTTCTTGGTGGAAGTTTGACCATTATGATTACTCTGGTTTGCTGGAAAGCTTTTCCAAAATTTCCAGAAAAGGTAAGACAGCACCGTAAGGTGTTCCTGCGTAAGAGGTATTGGTTGTATTATTTAATCACCTTTTTATCTGGTGCACGCAGACAAATATTTGTAGTTTTTGCTAACTTCTTGATGGTTGAAAAATTTGATTTTAGTGTCTCTGATATTACATTGTTGCTCCTTGTCAACACAACAATAAACATTTTTATCGCACCCAAAATAGGTAAATTCATTGCAGTTTGTGGTGAGCGACGGGCTCTGACATTTGAATACATCGGATTAATTGGTGTGTTTATAGCATACGCCTTTGTCAATACGGCATGGGTAGCAGTTCTATTATACCTCGTTGATCACATCTTTTTTTCTATGGCGATTGCTATCAAAACATACTTCCAAAAGATTGCAGATCCTGCTGATATTGCAGCACAAGCAGGGGTGGCCTTTTCTATTAATCACATTGCTGCTGTCTTGGTTCCTGTTACTCTCGGGTTTCTCTGGTTGATATCACCCTCAATTGTATTTTTAGTTGGGGCAGGATTAGCATCTGCATCATTAGCCTTGGCATGTCTAATACCAAAAAATCCATCACAAAAAAATATTAGTATAATCAGTGATTATAAGACATTTTTTAGCTTTCCTAGGTAAATCATCCTTGCCCATTAGGCTGCTGCCACTTAGTTTTGAAATAAAGTAATATTTAGCAAAGTGACTACATGGACGCTCTTATTGATACCTATCCAGTTTTGACTGAAGTTAAGGCTTTGGTAGAGAAACTTTTTTCTTGGGTAATGGCTAATGTTTTTGTTGTGGCGCCTCTTTTGCAATTACTTGCGATTGGTGTAATTTTTTTAGTCGTTCGCTCTTTGAGTCCTCGGCTTGAGAACTTGATAGACCAGATAAGTATTCCGCTTGGTTATGAGCGATACCTCCAAAATATAATACGTGCTGTAAAACCTCTCACACTACCTGTGTTGTGGATAATCTTGCAGTCGGTTTCAGTCCTTGTAGCAAAGAATACGGGCTGGCCATCACATCTTTTGGAGAGTGCTGTTAGTTTATTGACTGCTTGGATCATAATTCGTCTGGCAAGCTCTTTGGTCGCAGAACCAAGCTGGTCCAGAGCTATAGCAGTTTCCGCTTGGTCATTAGCAGCTCTGGATATTGTTGGTGTGTTGGATCCAACACTGTCCGTTCTTGATAATATGGCTGTTAGTTTTGGTGAGACACGAATATCTGTTCTGGGACTAGGCAAAGCACTTTTGGCACTTGCTGCATTGTTTTGGCTTGCGAGCTTCACCTCATCACTGATAGATCGCCGTATTGCAGGTATGAAAGGCCTAACTCCATCAGTTCAGGTATTATTCAGCAAGTTGTTAAAAATAGCCCTTTATGTAATTGCTTTTGTACTAGCAATGAATACGGTTGGCATAGATTTGACTGCCTTTGCAGTATTCTCAGGTGCAGTTGGCTTAGGTATTGGCTTTGGTTTGCAGAAGGTAGTTTCCAACTTAATAAGTGGAGTTATTTTACTGCTTGATAAGTCTGTGAAGCCGGGGGATGTGATTGCAATCGGTGAAACCTATGGGTGGATTAACTCCTTAAGCGCGCGTTATGTCTCAGTAATTACACGTGATGGAACAGAGCACTTAATACCGAACGAGGAGTTGATTTCTCAGCGGGTTGAAAATTGGTCTTATACGGATCAGTTGATACGCCAAAGACTACCTATTGGAATATCTTATGCATCTGACCTAAGAAAGGCTATTGAGTTGGCTGTTCAAGCTGCAGAAGAACAGGAAAGAGTTCTGGAAGATCCTGCCCCAGTCTGCCATTTGAAGGGTTTTGGCGACAATTCAGTTAATATAGAACTAAGGATATGGCTTCGTGATCCGCGTAGCGGTTTGTCCAACGTTAGGCACGACGTTCTTCTTCGTGTATGGGATCTATTTAAAGAGAATGGAATTGATTTTCCTTTTCCACAACGCGAGCTGCACATCAACAAAACAATACCGGTAAGGATTGAAAGTTGATTCTTTGAGTGGATCGAGTGATCACAAAATAGTTTCTTTGTTGAAAGACTAAGGAATTATTCTTTTACATCAGCAGCTATTTGCATGCGTATGATTTTGTCTGGCTCATCCACCATGCCATTTTGTGGGTTGCCTCTCTTTATTTTTCCAACCACACTCATTCCTTTTGTTACCTTGCCCCAAACAGTATATTTCCCATCTAAGTGAGCCGCGCGTGAGAAAACAATGAAAAATTGCGAGTCTGCACTATTTATGTCGTTAGCTCTTGCCATAGATAAAGTGCCACGAACGTGAGGTTCATCAGAGAATTCAGCATTGATATTTTGACCGCTACCGCCTCTACCTGTGCCGGTGGGGTCACCAGTTTGCGCCATAAAGCCACCAATTACTCTGTGAAAGACGATGCCGTCATAAAACCCTTTACGAACCAGTTCTTTAATTCTGCTAACATGGTTCGGTGCTAAATCAGGCCGCGTTTCCATGACAACTCGTCCATGTTTTGTATCCATGTAAATGGTATTTTCAAGATTTGATGTTGTTTCAGCTTGGCTTTTTGTCATATGTGTAATTATCAGTATTAGAAAAAGAAGGGGTGTACTAAAAGCTTTAGAAAATAACATATACAACTTTGATATCCTCTTTAATAAAATAAATTAATTTTAGTATTTTTAGCAGGGATCGAACTGGAAATCTTGGGAATTATGGTAATAATTTTGGCTACTTTCACTTTTTTGTTTTATCGAACAGGATTTGCATAGCTAGTTGTTTTAATTTTTTTTTTGAAGTTCACTTAAATTGTCTAGTGCCTTTGAGTACTTCTTGTGGGAGGCTAACGCATTCTTGATAAGATTTTTGCGTTTTTCATTTTCTGTTTCGGTCAATACTTCTGTTGTTTCTGTATCTCTAGTGTTTTTAGCGTTTGTTTTTTCTATGCCTAAATACTTTGATTTGTTACCTTTAACAGGATTTAGAAAAATTTGAATAGCTAGTTGGCGCAACTTTTGTTTTTGGTCTTCATTTAAATTGGCTAAAACGTGTGAATTTTCTTCATGGGCAACTAAAGCTTTTTTGATAAGTAATTGACGATTTTTCTCAGCATTTAAACCTTTAGAGGATTTTTGTGAGGATTTATTTGTAGCGATTGTAGATTGCGTGCCTTCATTATTGGTTTTTGCCATACGCTTCTTTAAAAAGGCAAAGAAATTCATTTTAGCTTTTTTGTCCATAAAAATAGAGAGAATGGCGTTGGAAAGAACTTTTTTGATCATCGATTGGCTTTCCTGATTTTCCTCTATGATGCTAAACACAATATTAGTCAGAATAGAAGAGTGAAATGTAAAAGTGTATATAGAGGAAAAGAAAGCGATTGTAAGCTATAAAAAATTTGGTTTAGAAGCTGGAACTAATTATGTGCTTGATGATTAAAGGGTTCTTGCGTCAGTTATTTGATACGTCTGTGGCTGCATCGAACCCCGCATTGACGCTGTCTAGTTATTTGCCTAAGCCGCCAAGAGGAAAAACAATTGTCGTTGGTGCTGGTAAGGCTGCGGCTAGTATGGCAAAGGCTGTTGAAGATGCGTGGCAGATAGCTTTGACTGGTCTGGTTGTTACGCGTTATGGGCACGGTTTAGATTGCAAGTTTATAGAAATCGTTGAGGCAGCACATCCTGTACCCGATTTAAAAGGTCGTGATGCAGCTCAGCGCATACTTTCGATGCTTCAGGAGCTTGGCTCTGATGACTTAGCTCTGTGTCTTATTTCAGGTGGTGGTTCGGCATTACTTAGCTTGCCAGCAAAGGGTGTCAGTCTGAAGGACAAGCAAAAAATAAACAGTAAATTACTTAAATCTGGGGCTAGTATTTCTGAAATGAATTGTGTCAGAAAGCACCTTTCGTCTATCAAGGGAGGAAGACTTGCTATGGCTGCGTATCCTGCCAAAGTACTGACTTTAATTATTTCAGATGTTCCCGGTGATGATCTTGCGGTCATTGGTTCTGGGCCAACTGTGGCTGATCCAACCACCCTTGCTGACGCCAGAGCTATAATTGAAAATTATGATATTGATGCTGGTCCAGCAATTTTAAGGGCTTTAGAAAACCCTTTTCTTGAAACACCTAAGCCTGGAGATGAGCGTCTCAAGGGTAATGAAACGCATCTGATAGCAACCCCTCAAATATCCCTTGAGGCAGCTGCAAGGGAAGCAAGGAATGCTGGTTTTAATGCGATTATTTTGAGTGACCGCATTGAAGGAGAGGCTTGTGAAGTCGCTAAAGTAATGGCTGCAATTGCCCTGCAGGTTGTTCGTTACGGACAGCCAGCAGAACGTCCATGCGTTTTATTGTCAGGGGGGGAGACAACGGTGACGGTGCGTGGTAGGGGACGTGGTGGGCGCAATGCTGAATTCTTGCTAGCGCTTGCTATTGCTCTTGATGGTGAGCCAGGAGTTTCTGCAATTGCATGCGATACAGACGGAATTGACGGAAGTGAAGATAATGCAGGATGTATCATTGGACCAGATACTTTAGAAAGAGCGTCAGCACAAGGTTTGGACCCAGAAAAATTTTTAGCTACAAATGATGCTTACAGTTTTTTTTCCGCACTAGATGATTTGGTCATAAGCGGCCCAACTTTAACTAATGTCAACGATTTTCGGGCTATTGTCGTGAAATAAAACGTTAATATTGTTTGTTTATTAAAAGAGTATAATTTGTGTAGCCAATAGAAAGTATCACTTATGAGACGAAGTCGTAATTCAAAGATAATAGCAACCCTTGGTCCGGCAACTTCGGACGAGAAATCCATCGCTGACTTGTTTTGTGCTGGTGTTGATGTATTCCGCCTGAACTTTTCGCACGGTTCTCACGAGGAGCACCAAATTCGATATAATTTAATTCGAAAAGTTGAAAAAAAATTTAACCGGCCAATTGGCGTTTTGCTTGATTTACAAGGTCCAAAGCTACGACTAGGCAAATTCAAAAATGGCAGAGTTAATCTAAAAACTGGTGAATTTTTTAGGCTTGAGCTCTCTGAGTCTATTGGCAGCGCATCAAGTGCAACTTTGCCGCATCCAGAGATTTTCTCAGCACTTAAACCAGAAATGAAATTACTGTTAGACGATGGAAAAATAGAACTTAGGGTGCAGAAATGCGGTGTCGACTTTGCTGATACCCTAGTTATTACCGGTGGCGAAATTTCTGATTACAAGGGTGTCAATGTACCTAGCGCAACTCTGGATCTATCTCCAATTACTGAAAAAGATCGGAAAGATCTGGCTTTCGGCCTTGAGCTTGGAGTGGATTGGATTGCTCTTTCTTTCATTCAGCGCTCAAGTGATGTGATTGAAGCGTTGGACCTTGTCGATGGACGTGCAGGTGTTTTAGCTAAACTGGAGAAGCCCTCTGCAATTGACGATCTTGAGGGTATAGTTGACCTTGCCGATGCAGTAATGGTGGCGCGTGGAGATCTAGGTGTTGAATTAGCACCCGAAGATGTTCCAGCAATACAAAAAAAAGTTTTAAATAGATGCCGTCGTGCTGGGAAACCGGCAGTAGTAGCTACACAAATGCTGGAATCGATGATACATTCTACAACGCCTACTAGAGCGGAATCCTCTGATGTAGCGACAGCTGTTTACGACGGAGCAGATGCAGTAATGCTTTCTGCCGAAACTGCAATTGGAGAATTTCCCATAGAGACAGTTTCTATGATGGATCGCATTGTCAAAAGGGTCGAAATTGACTCACACTATCGTGAGATTACTGATTACAGAAGACGTGAACCTGAAAATACTGCAGCAGATGCAATCACGGCCGCTGCGCGTCAGATAGCGCAGACTGTTTTTGCCGCTGCAATTGTGACATTTAGTACTTCAGGTTCGACAACCATGAGGGCTGCTCGTGAACGACCAACTGTACCAATACTTGGCCTTACACCAAAAAAGTCAATAGCAAGAAGGTTGGCACTAGTTTGGGGAATTCATTCAGTAGTAACACCGGATTTAAAAAGGTTTAATGAAATGGTTGAAGTTGCTGCAGAGGCAGCAATAAATCAAGAATTTGCCTCTGATGATGACTCTATAGTCGTTACTGCTGGTGTGCCTTTTGGCACACCTAACGCGACTAATGTTTTGCGAATAGCCAAGGTTCACTAGCTGCGCCACCGCTATTATGGCACGTGCTTTAATAATTTTATTAATTTTGTTTTATAGGTTTTATTTATGAGCGTACTAGTTACTGGTGCTGCAGGTTTCATCGGATATTCCATTACCAAAGCATTACTTGGAAAAGGGCGGCAAGTAATTGGTGTGGACAATCTCAACGATTACTATGATGTTTCACTTAAGCAGACCCGCCTGAGCGATCTACTCCAACGAACCGGATTTAGTTTTGACCAAATTGATGTTGCTGACAAGGACTCTATTAATGCTCTTTTCCGCACAAACCCAGACATCAGTGAAATTATACATTTGGCCGCCCAACCTGGAGTGCGCTATTCACTTGTCAACCCATATGTCTACACACATAGTAATATTGAAGGTCATTTGGTCTTACTTGAAGCTTCTCGTAACCTAGAAACTCTTAAGCACTTCATTTACGCTTCATCATCTTCGGTATATGGAAACTCAACCCAGACGCCGTTTTCTACTGAAAATACAACAGATTTTCCTGTATCTCTATATGCTGCAACCAAAAAGTCTATGGAATTGTTGAGCCACGCCTACGCAGAATTGTATTGTATCCCGCTTACAGGACTGCGTTTTTTTACCGTTTATGGACCTTGGGGCCGGCCTGACATGGCTTATTACTCATTTACGAAAAAAATTTTGGCGGGTGAGACAATCCCAGTATTTAATCATGGGAAGATGCGCCGTGATTTTACTTATATTGACGATATAGTGATGGGTATTTTATCTTGCATGAATAAGCCGCCAACTGAGGACGTCGTTCCACCTCATCGTCTTTATAACATTGGCAATAATAAAAGTGAGAGCCTTATGAAATTCATAAGTGAAATTGAGAGGGCTCTGGGTAAGAAAGCAGAAATTGATTTTCAGCCCATGCAGGCTGGGGATGTGTGGGAAACATCTGCCAACATAGATGCCATGAAAAATGATTTTGGTTACAAACCTACAACCAGTATTAATGTTGGCATTCCACTTTTTGTCGAGTGGTACAAGTCATTCCACTGCATTTAAGTTTTTGCCAATCCTCAACTCTAATCTACTACTAGGGCTACCATGATTACATTTCCTGCTGTACGTCCCGTGCTATTGTTACTTGTCTTGGCGTCTATCTGGAGCTCCTCTTTTGCCGTTATCAAGATTGGCGTTGAGACTCTACCACCTATGACTTTGGCAGCTTTGCGAATTACTTTGGCAGCAATTGTGCTTTACGGATATGCACTATTTAATCAAATGCCTATTCCACGGGACAGTAAATACTGGGTTCTGGCGTTTTTAGTAGGTTTTTTTGGAAATGGTCTACCCTTTACGCTTATCGGTTGGGGTGAACAGGTAATTGATAGTGGCCTTGCTGCTATTTTGATGGCTGTGATGCCTCTGTCAACAGTACTGCTAGTACATGTCTTTAGCTCAGATGAACGTCTTACGGGGCAAAAACTTGTTGGTATCCTTGTTGGCTTTGGCGGTGTGATTGTATTAGTTGGGCCAGAAACACTTAAATACATGGGGGGAGATGCGCTACGCCAAAGCGCTGTTGCTTGTGGAGCATTTTCCTACGCAATAGCAACAACTATAGCTAAAAACATGATAAGATTACATCCTGCTGTAAGTGGTTCAGGGGTGATGCTCACAGGGGCGTTACAAATGGTTATTCTCTCTTTAACTTGCGATCAACCTTGGTTGCTTGTGCCAAGTATTAAGTCATTGGTGGCTGCGGCTTATCTAGGCCTTTTCCCAACAGCGTTGGCTACTTTTCTATATTTTTATTTACTAAAAATTCGTGGCGCAACTTTTATTTCATTCAACAATTATATAATTCCCGGACTGGGTGTAATTTGGGGTGCGATTTTTTTAAATGAACACGTATCTGTTCAAGAAATGGTTGCTTTAGGCCTTATTCTGAGTGGGATAGCCATTGCTGGTATTAGAGGGCAATCAACCCCCTGAGGTCTTCAATGTTATCTTGGCTCACGAGCAAATTCTCACAAAAATACAATTTTGTCTGTAGCGATACTTGATTGTGAAATTCCAAGAAGGACTAATTTTTACCATAGAGCGCCCTTAGACGTTGGCCGTAGATTTCAATGATTTTATGACGTCGAATTTTCATTGACGGTGTTAACATCGTATTAGCGACGTTAAAATCTGATGTGGCAATAATGAAACGTCTAACTTTCTCAATATTTGAGAGGTTTGAGTTGATGGAGTCTATTACATCGGCTAGATCTTTGTAAAAATTTTCATCCTCCGATAGGGTTTGCAGATCGGTAGGTTTGTTGTTTTCTTTTGCCCAATGTTCAACCCAATCTTGTGCAGGAACGATTACAGCAGTTAAGTGAGGTCGCTTGTCACCATAAACCATTGCCTGGGCAATCTCAGGAGCAACTGTCAAGATGCCCTCAATACGTTGTGGGGCAATATTATCACCACCCGAATTTACAATTATATCTTTTTTCCGATCAGTAATCCTGAGGCGTCCCATGTTATCTAAGTGACCAATATCGCCGGTGTGTAACCAACCATCCTGAATGCTGTCAGCTGTTGCCTTCTCATTCATCCAGTAGCCTTGCATAACTAATTCGCCCTTAACCAGAATTTCCCCATCTTCAGCAATTTTAATGGAAACATCAGTCATTGGTGCCCCAACTGTATCAATTTTAATGTTTGAGGGGCGATTAACACTAATAACAGGGGCGGACTCTGTTAGACCGTATCCTTGTAAAATTCTCAACCCTAGGGAGAGAAAAAATAAACCAACTTCCGTATTAAGTGGTGCACCACCTGAAACCAATGCTTTTAAGCGGCCTCCAAACTTCTGTTGAACCTTTTTTCTAACCAAAAAAGTAAGCAATATGTCGAGAATGCCCTCAACCATGTTAAGGCCACCAAATTCAATTCTTTTACGGCCAAGAGCTAAAGTCTTGTTAAATAGTTGTTCTTTCAATCCACCTTGTTTTTTTACATTTGAAGTGATTCGTGAGTGAAGAGTTTCATACAGGCGGGGAACTGCAGTCATTATTGTAGGTCTCGCTTCAAGCATATTTGTTGCGAGAGACTCAGCCTCTGAATAATAAATTTGAGCTCCTATAGAAATGGGGAAAAATTGGCCAGCCGTGTGCTCATATGAGTGAGAAAGTGGTAAAAAAGATAAAAATACTTCATCACCAAGACCGAGCTCCAAAAGCGCATCGTTCGCACCATTACAATTGTGTAAAATAGCACCGTGATGTAGCATAACACCTTTTGGTGAACCGCCAGTACCTGACGTGTAAATGATGCAGGCTGTTTGATCACGCTCTATGAGTCCAGCCTCTGCTACTATACTGTAATCAATTGTTGTTACCCTATTGACAATCTCATTCCAAGAGTGAAGTTTTATGCTTGGATCTTCGATTATATTGATCGGCTCCATAGTAATAATATCATTTATTAGGCCTGATCTTTTTGATGCTGGTATAACCTTTTTAGTAAGCTTGCTGTTTGATACAATAGCTAACATAGAGCCACTGTCTTCTATAATATGGCAATGATCCGCTTCGGTATTGGTAGTGTAAGCGGGTACTGTTATGGCCCCAATTGCCATGATGGCAATGTCTGCTATAAGCCATTCGGGCCTGTTCTCTGAAACTAACAGTACACGTGAGCCTTTCGTAACGCCCAAAGATCTCAGGTCAATTGCTAACTGACAAACTTGGTTAGCTGTATCATTCCACGAAAGTGACTCATATTTACTTTCTTTTTTACTCCACAGAAAAGGTTTGTCTCCATTATGTTTTACCCGATCGAAAAACATTGCGACCAGGTTGGGCCAAGGTTGTTTTTCTGCTGTGACAGATAGTTTCATCGGTTCCTCTGCAAAGCTTGCTCTTTTATGTGATCAGTCTTATATGACTTTAAAGTATGGAGAATTAAATGCCTAATGACAACCTCCCCGAGTGGGATTTAACTGATCTTTATCATGCACCAGACAGTAAGAAATTTGAAGATGATTTAAAATGCGCCGACAAACTTTCACAAGATTTTGCATTACGTTACAAAGGTAATCTTGCCAATTTAAGTGGAGAAGACTTGGGTCAAGCAATTGTGGATTTTGAAGTAATCGCAGAAATCCTTGGTAAGACCATGAGCTTTGCACAGTTATTGTACGCTGCAGACGTAAGTGATGGTGAGTGTGGACAATTCTATCAAACTACACAAGAACGGGTCACCAATATATCAGGAAAGACACTTTTTTTTCAGTTAGAACTCAATCGATTGGATGAGGA
>CACKCT010000028.1:0-16057 GCA_902598645.1 Rhodospirillaceae bacterium
GACCTGTAACAACGGTTCCACGACCAGAAATCGAGAACACATCTTCAATAGGCATCAAGAAAGGTTTATCCAGTGCACGTTCTGGTTGCGGAATATATTCATCAACAGCAGCCATCAGAGCGTTAATGGAATCTTTACCTGTAGTCGCATCTCCATCTTCAAGAGCGCCAAGCGCTGTCCCCTGAATGATGGGAATATCATCTCCAGGGAAATCATAGCTGTTTAGCAACTCACGGATTTCCATTTCAACAAGCTCAAGAAGCTCAGGATCATCTACCTGGTCAACTTTATTCATAAATACTACAATGGCAGGAACGCCAACCTGCCGAGCAAGCAAAATATGCTCACGAGTCTGAGGCATCGGACCATCGGCTGCAGAAACAACCAAAATAGCGCCGTCCATCTGGGCAGCTCCAGTGATCATATTCTTCACATAATCAGCGTGGCCAGGGCAGTCAACATGGGCGTAATGACGCCCTTCCGTCTCGTACTCAACATGAGCCGTAGATATAGTTATACCACGAGCTTTTTCTTCAGGCGCTTTGTCAATATCTGCATAGTCAGAAAATTCTGCTCCACCTGTTTCAGAGAGGATCTTGGTGATAGCTGCAGTTAGCGTCGTCTTACCATGATCAACATGACCAATCGTGCCAATGTTGCAATGCGGTTTAGTCCGTTCAAATTTTTCTTTAGCCATAATTGCTACTCCGATTATCTAACCCTACTTTAGCCTGCCAGTTTTGTCTGAACCTCTTCTGCGACCTGCTGTGGCACTTCTACATACTGGTCAAAATGCATGGTATATTGAGCACGCCCTTGAGACATAGAACGCAATGTGTTTACATAACCAAACATGTTGGCTAGTGGAACAGTTGCCGTAATAACTCGTGCATTTCCCCTTTGATCCATGTCACCAACTTGACCACGCCGGGAATTTAAATCACCTATGATGTCTCCCATGTAATCTTCCGGGGTAACTACTTCAACTCGCATAACAGGCTCTAGAAGCTTTGGGCCAGCCTGACGCATACCATCACGAAACGCTGCACGAGCAGCAATCTCAAAGGCCATAACGCTAGAGTCTACATCATGAGAAGCTCCGTCGTACAGCTCGGCTCTGACATTGATGACAGGAAAACCTGCGATAACGCCTGCTTCCATTGCACTACTCAAGCCCTTTTCAACCCCGGGGATAAATTCTTTGGGTACGTTACCTCCAACAACCTTACTTTCAAAAACAAACCCGGATACTGGGGTATCTTCATCAGGAACAAGTGGTTCAAATTTTATCTTAATTCTAGCGAACTGGCCTGAACCACCAGTTTGTTTTTTGTGTGTATAATCAATATCAGCAAGCTTAGAAATGGTTTCGCGGTACGCCACCTGTGGTGCACCAACATTTGCCTCTACCTTAAATTCTCGTTTCATACGATCAACGAGTATCTCCAAGTGCAATTCACCCATGCCCTTAATAATTGTTTGGCCTGTTTCTATGTTAGAGGACACTCTAAATGATGGATCTTCGGCTGCCAAACGAGAGAGAGCTACGCCCATTTTTTCTTGATCTTCTTTTGTTTTCGGTTCAACTGCAACCTCAATAACGGGATCAGGAAATTCCATACGCTCCAAAATAACCTGATCAGAGACAGAACATAATGTATCACCTGTTGTGGTGTCTTTTAGACCAGCTAGAGCAATAATATCTCCAGCTCGTGCCTCCTTGAGATCTTCACGAGAATTAGAGTGCATCTGCAACATCCGACCTACGCGTTCTCTCTTGTCCTTTACTGTATTCATAATAGAACCACCGGTTTCAAGAATACCTGAATAAATACGAGCAAAAGTAAGAGAGCCAACAAAAGGATCATTCATAACTTTGAATGCTAGGGCAGCAAATGGTTCGTCGTCTGAGTTATGTCTCTCAATTTCTTCATCCGTGCCTGCCTTGACACCTTGAATGGCAGCGACATCGGTAGGTGCTGGCATAAAATCTACAACGGCGTCCAGTAGTGGTTGAACACCTTTATTTTTAAAAGCAGTACCAGTTAGCACAGGTACAAAATTACCTGCTAAAGTGCCAATACGAATACATTTTTTTAATGTTTCTTCATTGGGTTCATGGCCCTCCAAATATGCTTCCATTGCATTGTCATCGACCTCTACAGCAGCCTCTACCAACTGAATTCGATATTTAGCAGCCTGATCAGCAAGATCAGCTGGAATATCTCGTTCTTCAAAATCGGCGCCCAAATTTTCGTCCTTCCAGATAATTGCTTTCATTTTGACCAGATCAATTACACCTGTGAATTCAGACTCAGATCCTATTGGTAATTGAAGCACCATAGGACTGGCCCCAAGGCGATCAACCATCATTTCTACACACCGATAAAAATCGGCACCTGTGCGATCCATCTTGTTTACAAAGCACATGCGTGGGACATTATATTTATCTGCCTGTCGCCAAACGGTCTCAGATTGGGGCTCTACACCGGCCACGCTGTCAAAAACTGCTACGGCACCATCTAGTACACGCAAAGAACGCTCAACTTCAATTGTAAAATCAACATGGCCCGGAGTATCAATAATGTTAATTCGGTGATTGTTCCAAAAACAGGTTGTAGCAGCTGAGGTAATAGTAATACCGCGCTCTTGCTCTTGCTCCATCCAGTCCATGGTAGCGTTACCATCATGCACTTCACCTATCTTGTGAGAAATACCGGTATAATAGAGAATACGCTCAGTCGTAGTCGTTTTGCCGGCATCAATATGAGCCATAATGCCGATGTTACGATAGCGTTCTAGAGGAGTTTCACGAGCCATATCTATCTAATCCTATAACACGCTTACCAGCGATAATGGGAGAAGGCTTTATTAGCTTCCGCCATTTTATGCGTATCTTCACGTTTCTTGACCGCTGCTCCCCGATTGTTAGCTGCATCCAGTAATTCTCCTGAAAGACGCTCCGTCATTGTATTTTCAGAACGCTTGCGTGATAAAGAGACGAGCCAGCGAATGGCTAGAGCCTGTCTTCGTTCATTACGAACCTCAACTGGAACTTGATATGTAGCGCCACCCACCCTACGAGAACGAACTTCTACAGAGGGCTTGACGTTATCGATTGCCTCATGGAAAGCTGCCAATGGATCGCCACCAGTCTTTTGCTGTATTATGTCAAAAGCTCCGTAAACAATTTTTTCAGCTACGGACTTTTTCCCATCAAGCATCAAATTATTCATAAATTTGGACACGACCAGGTCACCAAATTTTGGATCAGGAAGGATTTCGCGTTTAACGGCTGCATGGCGACGTGACATATTACATTAATCCTTATTTTGGTCGCTTGGTGCCATATTTAGAACGACGTTGACGACGATCAGAAACACCCTGAGTATCGAGAGTTCCACGAATAATGTGATAACGGACGCCAGGGAGATCTTTAACACGGCCACCGCGAAGTAAAACAACGGAATGTTCTTGAAGGTTGTGCCCCTCTCCGGGTATGTAACTTGTTACCTCAAAACTGTTTGTTAGGCGGACACGAGCAACTTTACGTAATGCCGAGTTGGGCTTCTTTGGCGTGGTGGTGTATACACGGGTGCAAACCCCACGTTTTTGGGGGCAGGATTCAAGTGCAGGAACCTTTGTTCGCACAAACGGTGCCTTACGAGGCTTACGTACAAGTTGGTTTGTTGTTGGCATTCTTTGATTACCACCTCATAACACAAGCACGAGACTAACCCCGTGCCGAACAACATTCTCTCTTTAAAGAGAACAATTGAATCAACTAAAGACAAAGTATGTCTAAGCGGACTCGAAAACTAAATTTTTCACTTTTCCAAGGAGACTGCGTCTAAACCGAACGGCTTACCACCAATCCCCACGGAGGAAGGCGCACAATAGTGAGGCACTTCCATGCAGTCAAGCAAAGAATCTGTGTTTTACTAGGGTGCACCTAAGTTGTTTGATCTTTGTTTTTTAAAGCACCAAAAAAAACCCTAAAATAATTTTCTAAGATACCCCCGCTACTCTTTTCAAAAAAACTTTAAAAGTCAGTGAGCAAAAAATCATTATCTCTAGGCCTCTTCAGGCTCGGCAGAAACTTCAGCGCCCCCAATAGCTGGAGTGCTTTCTTCAGAGGCCTTTTTAGCTGCTAATTTCGCCATTTTATCATCCCGAGCAGACGCAACCTTGCGAAGATTATTCATCACGCTACCAGTACCTGCTGGAATAAGACGACCTACAATGACATTTTCCTTTAGCCCAATAAGACTATCAGTTTTTCCAGAAACCGCGGCTTCTGTCAGTACACGAGTTGTCTCTTGAAAAGAAGCAGCTGAAATAAATGACTTAGTTTGCAAACTAGCTTTGGTTATACCTTGGAGTACTGGAACACCCACAGCTGGTTTGCCACCAGCTTTCTTAGTTTTTATATTTTCTGCCTCAAATTCTAGGCGATCTGCCAATTCACCAATCAAATAGGTGGTATCCCCACCACCAGTAATTTCTATCTTTTGCAACATCTGACGAACAATCACCTCAATATGCTTGTCATTGATCTTTACACCCTGAAGACGATAGACGTCTTGTATTTCTTTGATCAAATAATCAGCCAAAGCCTCAACTCCAAGTACACGTAAGATATCGTGTGGTACCGGGTTGCCATCCATCAAAGAATCGCCAACTTCAACGTAATCACCCTCTTGAACACTTATGTGCTTACCCTTAGGCACAAGATACTCATGCGGCTCCGAAGTGTCATCAACCGGAACAACAATAATGCGACGCTTGTTTTTATAATCTTTACCAAATTCTACACGACCTTCAATCTCGCTGATAATTGCAAAATCTTTTGGCTTACGAGCCTCGAAAAGCTCAGCCACGCGTGGTAAACCTCCTGTAATGTCACGAGTTTTTGCAGATTCCTTAGGAATACGCGCCAATACGTCTCCAGCATGGACTTCCTGCCCAGCCTCAACAGACAAAATAGCATCGACGGACATGAAGTAACGAGCCTCCATTTCCTTATCAATCATAACAACCTTACCTTTTTTATTTCGTAATGTAATACGAGGCTTGAGATCTGCACCTTTTGGCTGAGACTTCCAATCAATTACAACTTTCGAGGCAATACCGGTTGCATCGTCAACACGTTCGTCTATGGATAGCCCCTCGATCATGTCCATATAATTTACAATACCACTTTTTTCAGTAATGATTGGTAGGGTATATGGATCCCACTCCGCTATTTTAGTACCACGCTTGATAGTTTCTTTGTCTTTGACCAGCAACTTGGAACCGTAGGGAAGGCGATGACGTGCCCGTTCACGCCCCTTATCATCAATCAAGTTTAATTCGGCATTTCTACTCATAACTACAAGCCCGCCAGAACTGTTCTTGACCGTTGAACAATTTTTTAATTGAATTGTAGTATCACCAGTAGCCTCAATCTTTGAGATTTCACCACCACCAGTAACCGCACCACCAATATGAAATGTACGCATGGTCAACTGAGTACCGGGTTCACCAATGGATTGAGCTGCTATAACACCAACGGCCTCTCCTATGTTAACCCTTGTATTACTCGATAGGTCACGACCATAACAAGCTGCACATGTTCCCTTAATTGCCTCACAGGTAAGTACTGAGCGAACTTTTACAGCTTCAACATCTGCCTCCTCAATCGCCATGGAAGTGTCTTCGTCTAGCAAAACATTAACTTTAGCCAAGATTTTTCCTGTAGCAGGATGAATAACCTGTTCGGCTGTAGTTCGGCCAAGTATCTGTTCTGATAAAGGTGATATAACTTCACCGCCTTCTACAACTGCACGTACTGTTAAGCCTCTTTTGGTTTTGCAGTCATTTTCAACAATGATGCAATCTTGAGCAACGTCAACAAGACGACGTGTCAAATAACCCGAGTTAGCAGTCTTTAGCGCTGTATCGGCAAGCCCTTTGCGTGCGCCATGGGTCGAGTTGAAATATTCAAGTACAGACAAACCTTCCTTAAAATTTGATATAATAGGGGTTTCAATTATCTCACCAGATGGCTTAGCCATAAGGCCACGCATACCAGAAAGCTGCTTCATTTGAGCTGCCGAACCTCGGGCACCAGAGTGAGCCATCATATATACAGCGTTGACTTGCTCACCATCTTCTGGGGTAGAGATACGTTTCATCATCGCATCCGCAACTTGGTCTGTACAATGGGACCAAGCATCAACAACTTTATTGTATTTTTCACCTTGAGTTATTAGACCGTCTTGGTATTGCTGCTCATATTCCTTTGCTTTTGTTTCAGTATCAGAGACCAAGTGCACCTTAGCATCTGGAATAACCAAGTCATCTTTACCAAATGATATTCCAGCGTTGCAGGCATTTGCAAAACCGAGCCCCATCAACTTATCAGCAAAAATTACAGTCTCTTTTTGGCCACAGTGGCGATATACCTGTTCAAGTACTGTAGAGACCTCCTTCTTTGTCAACAATTTGTTGATCAGATCCAAGGGTATATTTGGATTACGCGGCAATATTTCTGACAAAATCATACGTCCCGGTGTGGATTCCACGCGGGTCGTAATAGGCTTATTTTTTTCATCCACGGTTTGATATCGACACTGTATTTTTGCGTGCATTGAAACGACGCCAGAGTCAAGAGCGTGCTGGATTTCACTAACATTAACAAAAGCCATACCCTCGCCTTTCTCGCCTTCTCTAGTCATGGTCAGATAATACAAGCCAAGGACAATATCCTGTGATGGAACGATAATAGGCTTACCATTGGACGGACTCAAAATATTATTAGTTGACATCATCAAAACGCGAGCTTCAAGCTGTGCCTCTAAAGACAGAGGCACATGAACAGCCATCTGATCGCCATCAAAGTCCGCATTGAATGCAGCACAAACCAAAGGGTGTAACTGAATTGCTTTGCCTTCAATGAGTACTGGCTCGAAAGCCTGAATACCAAGACGATGAAGAGTTGGTGCACGATTTAACAACACAGGATGCTCACGAATAACTTCCTCCAATATATCCCATACTTCAGGCCGTTCCTTCTCAAGCATTCGCTTAGCAGCTTTAATGGTTGTTGCCATGCCGTACAATTCTAACTTTGAGTACACGAAAGGCTTAAATAATTCGAGTGCCATTTTCTTGGGCAAACCACATTGATGGAGCATCAATTCTGGGCCAACAACGATAACCGATCGACCTGAATAGTCGACGCGCTTACCAAGCAGATTTTGTCTAAAACGTCCCTGCTTACCTTTAAGCATGTCAGATAGTGATTTAAGTGGACGCTTATTAGCACCCGTAATAGCTCGGCCACGACGTCCATTATCAAATAAGGCGTCAACTGACTCCTGCAACATACGCTTTTCATTACGCACAATTATTTCAGGTGCACGGAGCTCAATCAGACGCTTTAATCGATTATTTCGGTTGATAACACGGCGATACAAGTCATTGAGGTCTGAGGTAGCAAATCTACCCCCATCAAGAGGCACCAATGGACGAAGTTCAGGTGGTATAACTGGAATGGCTTCCAATATCATCCACTCTGGGCGAGCGCCGGAAGCAACAAAAGACTCCACCAATTTCAAGCGCTTGACAAATTTTTTGCGCTTGGCCTCAGAATTAGTCTCCTTAAGATCAGCACGCAAAATTGACAATTCATCATCAAGATCAAGAGCTTCCAGCATTTTTCTTATAGCCTCTGCTCCAATACCAACACTGAATGAATCATCGCCATACTCATCGATTGCGTTCTGGTAAGCATCCTCAGAGAGTAACCCGTGCAAGGGCAATGGTGTTAAGCCAGGTTCTACCACCACATAATTTTCAAAATAAAGAACACGCTCAAGGTCTTTAAGAGTCATATCTAACAGCAAACCAATGCGCGATGGCAATGATTTCATGAACCAGATATGAGCAACTGGAGAGGCCAGTTCAATATGGCCCATACGTTCACGCCGAACTTTTTGTAAGGTTACTTCAACTCCACATTTTTCACAAGTAATACCCTTGTATTTCATTCGCTTGTACTTACCACACAAGCACTCATAATCTTTGGTTGGGCCAAAAATACGTGCACAAAAGAGGCCATCTCGCTCCGGCTTAAACGTTCTATAGTTAATGGTTTCAGGCTTCTTTATCTCACCAAATGACCACGAACGAATACGCTCAGGTGATGCAATTGCAATGCGGATAAGATCAAATTGCTGAGCGCCTCTAACCTGCCCAAAAACTTTCGTCAATTCATTCATATTAACTCTCCTTCTCGGGCCATTAATGCAACTCAACGTTAAGACCAAGAGAATGTAGTTCCTTGACCAAAACATTGAAGGATTCAGGAATACCGGCTTCGAAGGTATCGTCACCACGCACTATAGATTCGTATACTTTAGTTCGGCCAGAAACATCATCCGATTTTACAGTAAGCATTTCCTGCAAAGTATATGATGCGCCATACGCCTCAAGAGCCCATACTTCCATTTCACCAAAACGCTGACCACCAAATTGTGCTTTACCACCCAGTGGTTGCTGAGTAACAAGAGAGTAAGGGCCTATCGAACGAGCATGGATCTTATCATCAACTAGATGATGAAGCTTAAGCATATATATATAGCCTACTGTCACCTTACGATCAAAAGCTTCACCTGTTCGCCCGTCAATAAGGGTCATCTGACCCGATGCATTGAGACCAGCTTTTGCCAACATTTCGTTTATATCTACCTCACGTGCTCCATCAAACACTGGCGTTGCCATGGGCACACCGGGTCTGAGATTATTGGACATTTCCAACAGCTCATCATCGTTTAACAAGGCAACTCTATCTTTGTATTCCCTGTCTCCATAAATATCTTTCAACTGATCACGCAACTTTGCAATATCAACATCCTCACCCACTACATCAAGCATATTACTGATCTGTTCCCCCAATTTTGCGCTTGCCCAGCCCAAGTGTGTTTCAAGAATCTGACCAACATTCATGCGCGATGGTACGCCTAAGGGATTAAGAACTATATCAACGGGCTGCCCATCTTCAAGATAAGGCATGTCCTCCTGAGGAACGATTCGTGAAATAACACCCTTATTACCGTGTCTACCAGCCATTTTATCACCTGGTTGTAATTTACGCTTAACCGCTATGAACACTTTTACCATCTTCATGACGCCCGGTGAGAGGTCATCACCGCTTTGTAATTTATCAACCCTATTATCGAAACGAGCCTGAAGTGCAGCAATACTTTCTTCAAAATGCCTCTTTAGCTCCTCGACATCTTTCATAGCCCTATCATTTGAGACTACAATCTGAGAAATTTGACCAGCTGTGAATTCGTCCAGAGCTTTCTGGGTAATCTTCACATTGACATCCAAACCACTAGGCCCACTCACTACCGTTTTACCGATCAATAAAGCTGTCAAACGCGATAGAAAACTTCGCTCCAGAATTGCCCTTTCATCATCACGATCTTTTGCCAGTCTGTCTATTTCATAGCGTTCGATAGCTAGCGCTCGTTCATCCTTGTCAACACCACGACGAGAAAAGACACGCACCTCGACAACTGTTCCACTAACGCCAGGAGGGAGTTTCAGGGATGTGTCACGCACATCCGAAGCTTTCTCCCCAAAGATAGCACGTAAAAGTTTTTCCTCTGCCGTCATGGGACTCTCACCCTTTGGAGTTACTTTTCCAACAAGGATGTCACCGGGTTTAACTTCTGCACCAATGTAAACAATACCAGCTTCATCTAGATTCTTTAGTGACTCTTCACCGACATTAGATATGTCGCGCGTGATCTCCTCTTGACCCAACTTGGTATCACGGGCCATGACCTCAAATTCTTCAATATGAATTGAGGTAAATACGTCATCTCTAACAATACGTTCAGAGATAAGTATTGAATCTTCGAAGTTATAGCCATTCCATGGCATAAAGGCGACAAGAACATTACGCCCCAAAGCCAATTCTCCAAAATCTGTTGATGGCCCATCAGCAATGGTGTCACCAGCTCTAACTGTGTCACCTACCTTGACTAGTGGACGCTGATGCAAAAAAGTGTTCTGGTTGGAACGCTGAAATTTAAGCAGATTATATATATCAACTCCAGCTGCAGAGTGAGAGGTTTCTTCCGTTGCCCTGACGACAATTCTTGTTGCATCGATCTGATCAATTACACCCGAACGCTTTGCAACGATAGTGGCACCAGAATCTTCAGCGACTTTCGCCTCCATACCAGTACCAACTAGTGGTGCCGCAGCACGAAGTAAAGGAACTGCCTGACGTTGCATATTTGAACCCATCAACGCACGGTTGGCATCGTCGTTTTCAAGAAACGGAATTAGTGCCGCTGCAACGGAGACAAGTTGCTTTGGCGAAACATCCATAAAATCAATGGTTTCAGGTAGCACCATAACAAAATCACCACCTTTTCGACAGCTAATCAAATCTTGAACAAACTTACCCTTGGAATCAATTTCCGCATTTGCCTGAGCTATAGTATATCTGCCTTCCTCCATAGCTGACATATAATGGATGTCAGCAGTTACTTTTCCTTTTTCAACTTTACGGTATGGCGTTTCTATGAAGCCATATTTGTTGACGCGAGCAAAAGTAGCCAACGAATTAATTAGACCAATATTAGGCCCCTCAGGAGTTTCAATTGGACAGATTCGACCGTAGTGTGTTGGGTGCACGTCTCTAACTTCAAAGCCGGCACGTTCACGGGTCAATCCACCAGGTCCAAGTGCAGAAAGACGTCGTTTATGAGTTATTTCTGAAAGCGGGTTAGTTTGATCCATAAATTGCGATAACTGTGAAGAGCCAAAGAATTCACGAACTGCGGCAGCAGCCGGTTTAGCATTAATTAAATCATGGGGCATGACAGTATCAATGTCGACAGAACTCATACGTTCACGAATAGCACGCTCCATACGAAGTAGACCAACTCGATATTGGTTTTCCATCAACTCACCAACCGAGCGAACACGACGGTTACCCAGGTGATCAATGTCATCAATCTCTCCTCGACCATCCTTCAGATCTACAAGGGTTTTCACCACAGCCATTATGTCCTCTTTACGAAGAACCCTTACTGTGTCTTCAGTTTCAAAGCCCAATCTAGAGTTCATTTTAACACGCCCTACTGAGGACAAGTCATAACGTTCCGCGTCAAAGAAAAGACTCTCGAACAACGCCTCAGCAGCTTCAAGGGTAGGAGGCTCACCAGGACGCATGACACGATAAATGTCAATTAACGCTTCCTCACGCTGGGTGTTTTTATCGACGGCTAAAGTGTTGCGAATGTAGGGCCCAATATTAATATGATCGATAGCCAACGTTTCAATTTCGTTAAATTTTGCTTGAGCAAGTGTTTCTAAAAGGTCCTCTGTTAATTCAGCGCCAGACTCAGCATAAATCTCGCCGGTGCTCTCATTATACATGTCAATAGAAATATAACGCCCAATCAAATCTTCGTCAGAGACCAATTGCTCATTCATCCCCTTTTCTGCCAACTCACGTATGAGACGAGGAGTCATCTTGGTTCCAGTCTCCGCAACAACTTTTCCCGTTTTTGCGTTCACTAGATTACTAGTTAGCTTCACACCACGTAAAACATCCCCATCAAAAGGCGTTTTCCAACCCTTCTTTACTCGGGTATATAAAACCTTATCATAGAAAAAAGAGAGAATTTCTTCTGGCGAAAAGCCTTCTTTTTCAACTGCCTCAACTGTCTTGTTGTCTTTAGCTCGTTTAGCTATCAATTTATCGGTTTTGTCATTGTTTAGGGCCATCAACAGTGTTGTTACGGGTAATTTGCGACGGCGATCGATACGCACGTAGGCTAAATCTTTGGCGTCAAACTCAAAATCTAGCCAAGAACCCCGGTAGGGTATGACGCGTGCAGCGAATAAAAATTTTCCAGATGAATGGGTTTTACCTTTATCATGATCAAAAAATACACCGGGAGAACGATGCATCTGCGAAACAATAACCCTCTCGGTACCATTGACAACAAAAGTACCATTGTCAGTCATTAAAGGCATATCGCCCATGTACACGTCTTGTTCTTTGATATCTAGTATGGAGCGCGCCCCAGTTTCTTCGTCAATGTCCCACACCACCAAACGCAGTGTGACTTTTAGAGGAGCGGCAAAGGTCATACCACGCTGTTGACACTCCTCAACATCATATTTAGGTGCTTCAAATTTGAACCCTACATATTCTAGTGTTCCCCGTTCGGAAAAATCCTTAATTGGAAAAACTGACTTGAAAACTTCATCAAGGCCACAGCCAACACGTTCTTCAACGGTCATTTCCGTTCTAAAAAATTTGTCATATGATGCCTTTTGAACCTCAACAAGGTTTGGCATAGAGGCAACTTCTTTAAGGTTGCCAAAAAATTTTCGTGCCCTCTTACGGCCCGTATAGGAGATTTCCATATCAACTGTCCCTACAACTTTTTTCTATATGCAACACATAATCAACCACCGCAGTTTAAGTATGTGTTCAATTTTAATTTTTCATGACGCTAATGACGGTAGTCCCATGCTTAACGTCATTTGAGGTAACGGCATCCATGTTTCCCGGCTTCGGTAAAGCCCATCTGAACAGATGACTACAATTCCATAAAACTTGGCATACCGACGATTAATTAAATATCTATTGTCGGCACGCTTTCTAGGTTTGCTGAGCATATTTAGTTCACCCAACGTTATTTAACTTCTACTGTTGCACCAGCTTCTTCCAATTTTTTCTTCAGTTCTTCAGCCTCTTCTTTATTAACACCTTCTTTAAGAGGCTTTGGTGCAGATTCAACTAGTTCTTTAGCCTCCTTTAAGCCGAGAGCTGTGATAGCTCGAACTTCTTTAATTACGTTTATTTTTTTGTCACCAGCTGCAGTCAAGATAACATCATAATCAGTCTTTTCCTCGCTGGCTTCAGCAACTGCAGCAGGACCTGCTACTGTCGCAACAGGGGCAGCAGCAGAAACGCCCCATTTCTCTTCAAGAAGCTTAGAAAGTTCTGCCGCCTCCATGACGGTCAGATTTGAAAGATCGTCAACGATTTGATCAAGATTAGCCATTATATTAACCTCCTAGGGATTGAACTGTCATATAAAAATTTGTAAGAGCCGGTTGATTTAAGCTGTTCCACCCTCACTAGTCTTGGCGGAAATAACTCGCGCAACCTGCCCACCCGGCGCTTTTAAAACACCGGCTATGCGAGTTGCGGGGGTGCTGATCATACCAACAATTTTGGAACGAAGTTCATCGATTCCAGGCAGGCTTGCAAGAGCCTTTATACCATTCACATCCAGAACTTCTTCGCCAAGTGCTCCGCCAAGGATAACCAGTTTGTCATTGGACTTAGAAAATTTAACAGCAACCTTAGCGGGTGCGACTGGGTCATCTGAATAGGCAATCGCAGTTGGCCCATTAAACAAGTCGCTTAGGGTGCTATACTTTGTGCCGTCAATGGCACGCCGTGTGAGCCGATTCTTTGTCACTTTAAAACTAGCTCCTGCCGCACGCATCTCACTTCGAAGAACACTAATCTCAGCTACCGTCAACCCACTGTAGTGAGTGACGACCACCATCGCAGATTTCTCAAAGGTCTGATGCATTGTAGCAACCAGTTCTTCTTTTTGTCCTCGGTCCACTGTCTTTTCTCCAGCTTTTTATGATTCCAACTGTAACTCTCGCAATCTACGAGTCCACAAGAGGGAACCGTTGGACTTGTGGCACTCTTATAAGTTGTAAAAGTGCCGCTAAGCCTGTCCAGTACGCCAGTTCTTCCCGTTTACAAAACGGCTTTTGTACTGTCTGTGCAGGTGGAAAATACCATTATGGAGGCCTTACAGCTTGTAATACCACCGCCTACAGTCTTGGACAGGTCGAGTGTGGTATTTTTACACACCCTAACCAGAAAGTGTCTTGAAAAACACAAACTAGAATTGCTTATAATTAAACTCCCAAATTGCTAATATCAAGCTTTACGCTAGGTCCCATCGTTGAAGAGATGGAAATACGTTTCATATATGTACCTTTGGCGCCTGTGGGCTTTGCCTTGCTAATAGCGCCAATGAAAGTGGAAATATTTTCACCTATGGCCTCGGCAGAGAAACTCACCTTTCCAACCCCTGCGTGAACAATACCCTCTTTTTCGACTCGAAACTCAATTTGTCCGCCTTTTATGGCTTTTACCGCTGAAGCTAAATCCATTGTAACTGTTCCTAGCTTTGGGTTTGGCATAAGACCTTTAGGGCCTAAAATCTTTCCAAGCTGACCAATTACCGCCATCATATCTGGTGTTGCTATGAGTCTGTCAAAATTAATGTTACCCTTTTTTATCTGATCCGCTAATTCATCAGAGCCTACAAGATCAGCCCCTGCCTCCTCTGCTTCTTTAACTTTATCGCCTTTTGCAAAAACTGCCACACGCAAACTTTTACCTGTGCCATGGGGCAAAGATACCACGCCTCTTACCATTTGATCTGCATGCTTGGGGTCAACACCAAGGTTGAGTGCAACATCTACGGTTTCATCGAACTTAGTATTAGCATTTTCTTTAACGATTTTCACAGCGTCACTTAGTGTGTAAAAAGCTGTGCGATCAACATTTCCTCTTGCTTTCTTTAGGCGCTTTCCAGGTGAAGTCATTACTCTATTCCCCAACAACTTCAATACCCATGGAACGAGCAGAACCTTTAATCATTTGGCAAGCCCCATCCATATCGTTAGCATTCAGATCAACCATCTTCATTTCCGCAATTTCACGTACCTGCGCCATTGTTATTTTCCCAACGGTATTACGATTGGGCTCACCTGAACCTTTGGTCAACTTTGCTGCTTTCTTAAGAAAGAAACTTGCTGGTGGGGTCTTGGTAACAAAATCAAATGTTGCATCCTGATATGCAGTAATAACAACCGGAATTGGCATGCCCTTCTCCATATTTTGAGTTTCAGCGTTGAAAGCCTTGCAAAATTCCATAATATTTAAACCAGCTTGGCCCAATGCCGGACCAATTGGTGGAGATGGATTAGCTGAACCTGCTGGCACTTGTAGCCGAACATAGCCTTTAATCTTCTTTGCCATTATCTACCTCAATTAAATCTACTATCATGAGTGCGTGGTGTGGTCATGGCAGACCTTCCACACTATTGTTAAGCAATATCTTAAAGTTTTTCCACCTGAGAATACTCTAATTCCACAGGTGTTGCACGGCCAAAAATAGAGACAGCCACTTTGAGCCTTGCACGTTCTTCATCTAAGTCTTCCACTATGCCGTTAAACGAATTGAATGGTCCATCACAAACACGAACCTGTTCTCCTACTTCAAAAATAATGGAGGGCTTTGGACGCTCAATTCCTTCTTGCACCTGATGTAAAATTCGCTCCGCCTCAGCATTTGTAATTGAAGATGGGCGTCCGCCGGATCCAAGAAAACCAGTAACCTTTGGCGTATTCTTGACTAAATGCCAGGTTTCATCAGTCATTTCCATTTTGGCCATTACATAGCCGGGAAAGAACTTGCGCTCTGCAGCCACACGTGCTCCTCGGCGTAACTCAACCACCTCTTCCACGGGCACCAGTACTTGCTCAAACTTATCTCCCATACCAGCTTGAACAGCTTGTTCTGAAATGGACGCCGCAACCTTCTGTTCGAAGCCGGAATAAGCGTGAATAATATACCAGCGCATAGCCATGTTCAGCCTCCCAGACCAAAGATTGTGCGAATACCTAATGCCAAAATCTGATCGATCAAAAAAAAGAATATTGCAGCGACAATAACCATGACAAAAACCATGGCCGTGGACACTCCCGTCTCTTTACGAGTTGGCCAGGTCACTTTTGACGTTTCCTGACGAACTTCCTGAACGAATTTAGCTGGACTATTCTTAACCATCAAATAAAAAAACCTTTTCACGTCAACAACCCTCAACCGAAACCACCGGATGATGGCAGGGGCAGCAGGGTTCGAACCCGCGACCTACGGTTTTGGAGACCGTCGCTCTACCAACTGAGCTATGCCCCTAGACGCATAACATTTAA
>CACKCT010000029.1:0-15283 GCA_902598645.1 Rhodospirillaceae bacterium
TACAATTTTTACGTAAACGGTGAATTGAAGTCCGAGGGATCTTCCATAACCGAAGGTATTGGACAAGGGAGAATTACAAAAAATCTTGAAGGGCTTGAAATTGACATGCCCTATCAAATTAAAGATGCAGAGTTGCTTGATGTAACATTCAGTTTGCTAAAAAATGAAGGTTTTTGTTTGGGTAGCTCAAGCGGCATAAACGTTGCCGGTGCTATGCGCATGGCACGTGAAATGGGACCCGGCCATACTATTGTAACAATACTTTGTGACTCTGGTACTCGTTACATGAGCAAACTTTACAATCCGACATTTTTGAAAAACTTGGGCCTACCTGTACCAGACTGGCTGAACTAATTATACAGTAACACTTGCTGAAAGTGTCTGTTTCCCAATTGAAAACACTAACAGCACTTGTGCCTTAAATAGGATTACTATGAATTATATGAACAAAGATGCTTTGGTAAGTACACAATGGTTAGAGCAACATATGAATTCATCTAATTTAAAGATAATTGATGCAACATATTTTCTACCAAGTGATAATCGTAATTCTATAGATAGTTACTCACAGTGTCACATACCAGGAGCTGTTTTTTTTAACATTGATAAAATTTGTGATACTGCAACTCAATTACCACATATGTTGCCAAGTCAGGAAGTCTTCTCTTCATTGGTTGGAAAATTAGGTATTAGCAATAATAATCTCATAATAGTCTATGACAGATCTGGCGGTTACATGGCAGCTTGTCGGGTGTGGTGGATGTTTAAAATATTTGGCAGTAAAAATGTCGCTGTTCTTAATGGCGGATTACCAAAGTGGATCGATGAAAAGAGGTCTACAACAAATTTTAAAACTGAACCTGAAGAACAAATTTTTTATTCAAATTTCAACCATAATTTAGTTAAAAACCTATCCCAAGTGTATGAAAATATTGATAAAGATGAATTTCAAGTCATAGACGCTCGGAGTGAAGGACGTTTTTGTGGCTTTGATACAGAACCACGCCCTACTAAAAAAGTTGGGCATATTCCTGGAAGCTTCAATTTGCCCTTCATTAATCTATTGAAACCTGAGGAACACTTTACCTTCAAATCGGCAAGTGAGATACAAGCTACATTTGAACAAATAGGTGTAAATTTTAATAAACCAATCACGACTACTTGCGGTTCTGGGGTTACAGCAGCAGTTTTAACTTTCGCACTATATCTAATTGGTTATAGGGAAACTGCTATATATGATGGGTCGTGGGCTGAATGGGGAGATCATCAAGCCACAAAAGTTGAATCCTAACTATTGGTTTATTGGCGCGTTTAAAATTCAAGACTTTCGAATCAGAGTACTTACGTTAAACAAACGAGATTTCTAATCTTAGTTTATACATCTGATGTTCATAGTACATGTCTGTAAATTTAGGGCTCTAATGAGCTAAAATTTGGCTAAGAAACAATTTAGTTCTCTCGTTTTGTGGGTTATTAAAAAACTCCACAGGCTCTTTTTCTTCTACAATACGCCCTTCATCCATAAAGATAACCCTATTTGCAACTGTCTTTGCAAAACCCATTTCATGTGTAACGACGAGCATAGTCATGCCTTCATGTGCTAACTCAATCATTGCGTCTAGCACTTCCTTGATCATTTCAGGATCCAGGGCAGAGGTTGGTTCATCAAACAGCATTATCTTTGGGTTCATACAGAGTGATCGTGCAATTGCAACTCGTTGTTGTTGACCACCTGAGAGTTGACCGGGGTATTTGTGAGCTTGTTCGGGGATTTTTACACGCTCAAGGTATTTCATGGCTAGGTCTTGTGCTTCATTTTTGGGCAATTTACGTACCCAAATTGGTGCGAGTGTGAGGTTATCCAAAATCGTTAAATGAGGGAACAAATTAAATTGTTGAAAAACCATACCAACTTCACGACGGATTTGCTCGACATGCTTTAGATCACCTGTTAGTTCAGTTCCTTCAACAAAAATCTGGCCTTGCTGATGTTCTTCTAGGTGATTGATGCAGCGTATCAATGTTGATTTACCTGATCCAGATGGACCACAAATAACAATTCTTTCCCCCTTGTTGACCGTTAAATTTATATCCTTCAAAACTTGAAAGTCCCCAAACCACTTATCAACACCCGAAAGTTGTATCATTGGGCGGTCAGAGATTGTCTTTTCAATAGGTTCTTCAAGGTCAGTATAATTTGACATTTTTTTCTCCGTGACTCAACAACTCAAAGCTAATGTCCTGTGTGAAGTTTTTTTTCTAAATGAAGGCTATAACGTGACATACCAAAACAGAAAATCCAAAAAATGAAAGCTGTAAAAACATAACCCTCAATATGGAACCCAAGCCATTCAGCATTAGTACCAATGATCTGAATTGTGCCAAGAAGGTCGAACAAACCGATAGTTAAAACTAGAGTAGTGTCTTTGAATAATGCGATGAATGAGTTTACAATTCCGGGTATAACCATTTTTAGTGCTTGTGGCATTACAATAAGACTCATGGTATTCCAATAGTTCATTCCTAGTGCCTCTGCAGCCTCTATTTGTCCTTTTGGTATAGCCTGCAAACCACCACGAACCACCTCGGCCATATAAGCAGCTGAAAAAAACATAACGCCAACAAGTGCCCGGAGTAGTTTATCGAAATTCATCCCCTCAGGTAAAAAAAGTGGAAACATTACAGAGGACATAAACAAAACTGTAATTAGTGGCACACCTCGCCAAATTTCTATAAAGCCAATAGATAAAGCCTTAACAATTGGCATGCTCGAACGGCGACCTAAGGCAAGTAAAATACCTATGGGGAGAGAAGCAACTATACCCACCAAAGAAATGACTAAAGTTAAAAACAAACCACCCCACAATGGGGTCTCTACTAAAAGAAGCCCAAAACTATCACCATAAAAAAGAAAATAGGAAATAGTGGGGTAAACAAAAAGTAAGAAAATAGTTATGAGCCCTTTATATTTAAAACCTGGTATTAACAACGGCACCAATGATCCCACTAAAAGGATATAAGACACATTTATGCGCCAAACTTCTGTTTCTGGATAGCGACCATACATAATTTGCTTAAACCAAAACCCAATATACACCCAGCAGGCACCATCTTTAGTGCAATCATCCCGTGAGCTTCCTACCCAGTCAGCTTCAAGAAAAGCCCATTGAATAACAGGTGGTACAGAAATGTATATAATCCAGATACTAAGAAACGTTAGTGTTGTATTTAACTTAGAAGAAAACAAGTTAATTTGTAGCCATCGGAAAAAACCCACGGTCGTGTTAATTGGCTGAGTAAACTGATGCTCTCCTGATTTACTGGATTCTTTTTCAAACAAATCAGCTCTCCACCAATGCCATTTTTTTATTATACCAGTTCATAAAAGCAGAAATCAAAAGGCTAATAGCTAAGTAAACCCCCATTGTTATTGCAATAATTTCAACAGCTTGACCAGTCTGCATTAAAACGGTTCCGGCGAATACTAATACAAGATCAGGATATGCTATGGCTGCAGCAAGTGAGGAATTTTTTGTTAGATTTAAATACTGATTAGTTAAGGGTGGAATAATGACACGCAAAGCTTGTGGGATGATAACAAGTCTCAAAGTTAGCCTAGTTTGCAAGCCAAGGGCATATGAAGCTTCAGTCTGACCTTTACTGATGGCTAAAATTCCCCCACGCACAATTTCAGCAATAAAAGAAGCGGTATATAGTGAAAGGGCAAGGCTTAGTGCAACTAATTCAGGTATGATAACAAGGCCACCTGTAAAGTTAAAACCTTCAAGGACTGGATACTCCCAAGAAAGTGGAAAACCAGTAATTATTGCCGCCATGGAAGGTAAAACTATCAATACGCCCAGAGAGACAGAAAAGACTGGGAATTGTTCACCTGTTTCGTCCTGTCTTTTTCGAGCCCTACTGGATATAAAAAATATTGAGACAAAAGCTACAAATAGCGCCAATAAAATTAGGCTGAATCCTTCTTCAAAAATCGGAGATGGTGAATAAAGACCACGAATATTGAGGAAATATGTGTCGAGTATATTCACGCTATTGGCTGGTGAAGGCAAACCCCGTAACACCCCAAAATACCAGAAGAATATCTGAAGAAGCAGTGGTATATTTCTTATCGTCTCTATGTAAACAGCTGCAATTTTTGACACTAGCCAGTTGCCTGAGAGCCTGCATACACCGATAAAAAAACCAAGTATGGTTGCAAAAAAAATACCTATTCCAGCAACAAGCAATGTATTAAGCAAGGAGACAATAAAAGCCCAAAAGTAACTGTCTTCTTCAGAGTAATCAACTAGCGTCATCAGAATTGAAAATCCGGCTGTTCCTTTCAAGAAACCAAAACCAGAGGCAATTCCCTGTCTTTCAAGGTTTACTAATGTATTAGAAACTAAAAAATACCCAAGTGAGATTACTCCACCCAACACCAGTACTTGGAAAAACAGTGCTCGATAGGTGGGGTCATTCCAAATGAGTGGTTTTGAAGGTTTTTGTGATTGGATTATTTCCTCAGCCACGAAAAATCTCCATATACTCAAGTAATGATTTTATAATCTTTCATGAGAAATCTATGTAGGTTGTGCCCGACCTTTAAGGTCGGGCACATACAAGGTTAGAAATTACCGGGTTAGCGTCCAGGCATTCCGTACATCAAACCACCTTTTTTCCAATTGGCGTTTACTCCACGAGTAAGCTTGATTGGTGTGTTAGGACCAATATTTCGGTCAAAACTCTCACCATAATTGCCAACTTGTTTAATGATATTGGCAGACCAATCAGGACTCAAACCAAGATTTTTTCCAACATCACCTTCTTTTCCAACAAAACGCAATATGCCAGGATTATCACTTGTCATCATAGAGTCTATGTTTGCTTGTGTAATACCCATTTCTTCCGCATTTAGCATGGCGTATAGGGACCATTTAACAACATCAAGCCATTGATCATCACCGTGGCGCACAACTGGACCAAGAGGCTCTTTTGAAATCACCTCAGGCAACACTACATGATCATCAGGTGAGCTCAATTTAATTCGTTGTGCAGCTAGAGCAGATTGGTCAGTCGTATAGACATCGCATCGCCCGGCATCATAGGCAGCTATGACTTCATCAGCTTTCTCAAATGCAACCAATTTGTATTTCATGTTGTTTGCACGAAAAAAGTCAGCAACATTTAGCTCAGTCGTTGTACCAAGGTTAGTGCAAACAGCTGCACCAGCAAGTTTCATGGCGCTATCCACACCGAGTGATTTTCGGACCATAAAACCTTGACCATCATAATAATTTACACCCGCGAAATTAACACCAAGCGCAGAGTCACGAGTAGCAGTCCAAGTTGTATTTCTGGAGAGAATATCAATTTCCCCAGATGTTAGGGCTGTGAAACGCTCTTTGGCGGTGAGTGGTGAAAATTTAACTTTTGTGGCATCTCCAAGAACAGCTGCAGCAACTGCACGGCACACATCAACATCAATACCAGTCCAGTTATCATTGGCATCTGGATTAGAAAACCCAGGTACGCCTTGGCTTACTCCACATTGGATAAAACCTTTTTTCTTCACGTTTTCAATAGTTTGTCCTCCAGCTTTTGCTGGAGCTGAGGAACTTGCTGCTAGCTGAGATTTTAGCCCTGCATTTTCTTCCTCAAGACTAGCAACCTGATTGCCTTTATCGTTCATCATGTAACCGGCTGCTACACCAATTGCCAGTGCTACGATGCCTACTATTAGGTCCTTCATTTCAATCTCCCAAAGGTATGTTTTAATTATTAACTATGAGTGGTTATATTTTAAACACAGTTTTTAATTTAACCTAGGCAAAAATACGTAAAGGAAAAAAACCTTCAATTATTTGGCCTAAATTATACTTTAATCAATTAGTCCGTAACATGAAAGCCTAAGTTATCTCAAGCGCTAAGGACAAGCTTGTGTCACTTTTTTTTTAGGGCTGATATAAATAAAACAATAAATGTAAAGTCACAAACATCTAAAAGTGTTAATTATATATATGTTATAAGTATCATCATAACCAATGTTTCCGTTTGTGGAGCCAGACAAAAACGTGAAAAAACAAACAAAACTGATAAATGCTGGGCGTGACCCAAAAGCAAATTATGGTATTATCAATCCACCCGTCTATCACGCTTCAACTGTTCTTTTTCCAACGGTCGCAGCCCTCGATAATGCAACAAAAAATCGCTACGATGGCGTCTATTATGGCCTCACTGGAACGCCAACCACATTTGCACTACAAGATGCCGTAGCTGAACTTGAGGGTTACCCTCAAGCAATTATTTTACCTTCTGGGCTGGCCTCAATTGCTGCATCATTGTTAACTTTCCTAAAAAAAGGGGATCACTTGTTAATGGTTGATAGTGTTTATGGCCCTACCCGTCGCTTGTGTGATGGAATGCTTAAACGATTTGGCATTGAGACAACTTATTATGATCCAACGTTAGGTGCGGCTATTGAGGAACTTATGTGTCCTAGAACCAAAGTTATTTTTGCAGAGTCACCGGGTTCACTCACTTTTGAAGTTCAAGATATGCCGGCTATTGTAGGTGCAGCTCACTCAGCTGGCGTTAAGGTGATATTTGACAATACTTGGGGTGGAGGAGTTTTTTTCTCAGCCTCAAATTTAGATATTGATGTATCCATACAGGCTGCAACGAAATACATTAGTGGGCACTCTGACGTCATGCTAGGGACTATAGCCATGAATGATGTTGATAATATAAAAATAAGAAATACTGTGCGTGACTTGGGGTATGGAGCTGCACCAGATGATTGTTACCTTGCTCTGAGAGGTTTGCGCACCATGAATGCACGTCTTCCTATACATCAGTACAATGCACTTGAGTTAGCTCATTGGTTAAGGAAGCGTCCAGAAGTTGAGTGTGTCTTACACCCTGCCCTCTCAACTTGTACGGGCCATGAAATATGGAAACGAGACTTCACAGGTTCTTCCGGTCTTTTTAGCTTTGTTCTTAAAAAGAATTTTAGTGAAAACCATGTTTCCTCAATGATTGATGAAATGGAATTATTTAAAATAGGTTATAGCTGGGGAGGATTTGAAAGCCTTATTGTTCCGTATGGCACATGTCCACCCAGAACAATTAGGCCTTGGTCACTTGGCCAACTAATCCGCATACATGCTGGATTAGAATCCCTTGATGATTTGATTAGTGATCTTGAGTCTGGCTTTGTTAGACTGAACAAAGATAATTAAATAAAAAATATATATTACAAGATATTATAATAAATTATTAAAGCATTATATGAATTAAGAACCCTGACAATTTGGGCATTTGCCCTCAACCTCAATTGAACGGTTATTCACCGAAAAATTTGCAGCCTTGGCAAGTGCATTAATTGCATTATCAATTCGGATGTCCGTTATCTCTGCAGCTGCTCCACAATCAATACATATCAAAAATTGTGAATTGTGACTCGTATCTGAAGCATAACAACCAATGTAGGCATTCAAACTTTTGACTTTGTGAACTAGACCTAGATCGAGTAAAAAATTTAAGGCCCGATATATAGTTGGTGGTTGAGCATTCTGCCGTTCGTTCCTCAACAAATTAAGCAAATCATAGGCCCCAACAGGATGATGGCTCTGCAAAATTAATTCAAGAACACGACTACGCAAAGCTGTCAATCTGACACCACGGGAAGCACAAAGATTTACGGCTCTCTTCATCGAATTTTTAATGCACTGGTCGTGATTATGACCATTATTCACAAACATGGATTTTTAAATCCTTAATATAACTGCGAGCAACTATAAATTTGTAGAGTATTTATTTAAAATATTTTTAATACTTCGGCGTTTATAAAAAAAAATCTTAGTTCGTTAATATTTATGCTCAGTTAAACCTCGATGCAAAACTCAAATAAGTTTCTTGGTGTATGCCCTAAGATAAATTGTCAACTTAACTTTTACATAATTGGCTATATGTTTATATACAAATTATGTTAATTGCAAAAAGAACTGTTTCGGCCGTGTCAAAGATTTCGGGGGTTAAAAAGGTACTGCATGAATTGTTACGTGCGGCATGAAATTAAAGGAATGTATTATAATGTTGGAAACAAATAAAACAGACAATCTAATTTGTGCCCTGAAATTCAATGCTGATGGTCTAATTCCAGCAATTGCTCAACAGCACGACAGCGGGGAAGTTCTCATGATGGCATGGATGAACCAGGATGCGATTTCCGAGACGTTATCAACCGGGAAGGTTTGTTACTATTCACGCTCAAGACAAAAATTGTGGCGCAAAGGAGAGAGCTCTGGTCAAGAACAAACACTAAAGGAGGTACGCTGGGACTGTGATGCTGACACTCTTTTAATCCTCGTAGATCAAAAAGGTGTTGCTTGTCACACAGGAAGGCGCAGTTGCTTTTTCAATGCAATTAGAGATGGGCATCCATCCATGATAACAGAGCCAGAAATAGATCCAAAAGATCTCTATAAATAAAGGAATTTTAATTGCAAAGTTTCAATCTAAGACCAAACAACTGATAGACAATTAAGAAAATCAAATATATGGATTGTGTATGAATAATATATATCGCTCCCTCATAAGTGAATGGCTTGGCACATTGTTTTTACTTGCTACTGTAATAGGGTCTGGAATTATGGCCGAAAATTTAGCTAGTGGAAATATAGCATTAGCATTACTTGGTAATACGATCCCCACGGGTGCTATTCTTGTTGTTTTAATAACTATCTTTGGCCCAATTTCAGGTGCACATTTTAATCCTGCAGTTACATTAGCTTTTTTAATTCGTGGTGAGATACTGCCATGGCAAGCCCTTGCCTATGTGGTAGTTCAAACAGTTGGAGCCATTTGTGGTGCATTACTTGCACATTTTATGTTTGAACTTTCAATTTTTCAGGAATCAGAAAAGCTTAGAACAGGCATAGCACAATGGGGTTCGGAATTTGTTGCTACATTTGGTTTATTAGCAACAATATTTGGTACGATACGTTGGCAAGAAAAAGCCGTTCCAATGATGGTGGGCCTCTATATAACGGCCGCTTATTGGTTTACTGCTTCAACCAGCTTTGCCAATCCAGCTGTGACAATTGCAAGGTCATTCACAAACACCTTTTCAGGTATATTTCCTGAACATGCAATTGGTTTTATTATTGCTCAGCTTTTGGCTGCAGTCATAGGTGCCTATACCTTGAGTTGGTTATTTTCGAGAGGCCGTTCATAACTAAATTAATCTAACTATTGTGCCTAATAAAACATGTCAAAAGAATCTTTTAACAGTTTTCATCAAATTATAGAGTTTTTATTCAGAGTTTATTTTTTACGTGTTCATTGTTTTAAGTGTCACTCATAATAATTATTGATATGATATAAATTTTTCTGATATTGTTAGGGAAATTATAATTTTTTTTTGATACAAAATTGCATAATCTCAGACATTTAAAATACATAACTGAAGCAGCAAGACTTGGCAGCATAACAGAGGCATCAAGACGTTTGAGAGTATCTCAACCAGCCATTAGCGCTGCTATTCGTAGTTTTGAGGATGAGTTCAATATTAGGTTATTCGTTCGCAACCCATCTCAGGGACTTGCCCTAACACCACCCGGTCGAAATTTTGTAACTCGCGCTAGAGAACTTCTAGGGAATGCTCAAGATTTTGAAAATTTGTTTAATGAAACTGACGATGACCAGCTAACCGGCCGACTAGAGATAAGTTGTTATGCTGCACCGGCACCCCTGTTACTTCCAGATTTAATCAAAAATTTTTGCAATGAGTATCCAGATGTAGAAATTGGTCTGCAGGAAGGAAATATGGAACAGGTGGCAAACTATCTTAAGGAAGGTGCAGCTGACCTCGGTCTGACCTACGACTTACACCCTGATAGTGATATTGATCATGAATTAATTACAAATCTATCACCTTTCGTTGTGGTTTCTTCCAAAAACCATTTAGCAAAAAGAAATAAAATTTCAATAAAGGAACTTAAAAATGAACCTTTAATATTGATGGACTCTCCTGGTTATAGTGAATACTTATTTAATTATTTTAGCATGTATGATCTTAGACCGCTAATACAACACCGTTCGACCACTAATGAGATGGTTCGGGGAATGGTTGCAATGGGAAATGGCTATTCAATAAGTTTGGTAAAGATTAAAAATGTTTACTCTTATGATGGAAGTTCACTAGTTAATGTAGAACTTGAAGAAACCCCTCCAAGCGTCAACTTGGTCATTGCCTCTCTAAAAGGATTTCGGCGCAGTAAATTGGCTGATGCGTTCGTCCAAACCTGTAAAACAAAGCTTAAAAAAGTCGCAACTGGCACCAGTTAAGGAAAATTGATAGATTATTAACAATAAAGAAAGAGCCAATTTGTGATTGGCTCTTTCAAATTCAACTATTTTGTCTAACACTAATGCATGCAAAGTTTCAAACTAGGTTTAGCTTAGAAACCAATCATGGATTAGCATTATCAAGTTTGTCTGCAACAATACCTTTACAGATTGTAACGGCCTCAGCAGCATTATCTGCATATCCAAAGGCACCTATTTCCTCAGCAAAATCTCTAGTTACAGGTGCGCCACCGCAAATAATCGGAAAGTCTTTACCCTCTTCCCTAAATGCATTAACAGTTTTTCTCATGAATGGCATTGACGTTGTAAGGAGAGCAGACAAACCGACCACATCAGCTCCAACGTCTTCAGCCTGTTTAATTATGTCTTTAGGGTCAGTATTGACACCAAGATCTACAATATCAAAACCCGCACCCTCAAGCATCATGCAAACCAGGTTTTTCCCAATGTCATGCAAGTCACCTTGAACAGTTGCCATTAATACTGTACCTTTAGAGGGTTCATCATTAGCTGTCATAATTGGACGTAAGACTTCAAGTCCTGCTTTCATCGCCCTCGCTGAAATGAGCATTTCTGGAACAAAAATCTCTCCACTTGCAAATAGATCACCAATCGTATCCATTGCTGCTATAAGTCCTTCATCAAGAATATCAGCACATGTCTCGCCAGCATCTAGTGCTTCTTGGCATAGAGCGGCACAATCATCATCACGATACTCCATGACAGACTCATAAATATTTGTAAAAATTTCTTTTTTACCTTCTTTGGCTTCAGCCTCTAAAGTGGCTCTATCGGCAACTGCTTCACCAATTCCCATCCAACGTCCTTTTTCGCCAGAACGAGCAAGGGAGTCATACTCGCCCCCACTACGAATTTCTCCTTCGTAAGGGCGGTCACCAGCACGCCAACTACGTATGGCATCAAGTGCCATTTTTGCATGCATAAAAGGAGTTTCAGAACTTAAGTTACACAAATATAAAGCAAATTTATCACCTGCTGTTCCCGAAGTTCCGACTTCAAAGTATTCATGAATTCGCCTGGTAATCTCTTCCTCAGGACCCTCTTGCAAGACATGGTTATCCACACCAAAAACAAGGGGACTATCATTTTCTGTTGCCCACTTTCGAGCCTTAACTGCACCAACTTGATAAAGGTCGGGGTCCTGTACTTTTAGATATCTTGGAGTAACTCTCTTTTTCTTTTCCCAGAATTTTTCTGTATTCTCTGAGAATGAGTCTCCCCACCAATTATCAACCTGAAGTTTAGGGTTTTGTCCTGTAAGTTCCCTCAACTTCAAAATGTTAGGAATTGAAAACTCATCGAGAATTTCCTCACTTATAAATGGAAGTGAGCCAATGGCATCTGAGCCATTTGTGCCAGCATCAGGAAAAGCTTTAAACAGCATATTAACATAAGGTGCCTGAACTTCTTCAACAACATATTTAAATACTTTGTGAACAAATTCTGGATTTTCGTTCATTTGCAGGATCATCTGCTCAAACTGCATATACTGAGAAACACAGGTGAGTGGTCCACAAAAGCGAATTGTTGGCTGGCGACCCGTTTTTTCAAGAAATAATTGTAAAACATCTCTAACGAAAGGCATCCGCCCGTCTTTTTCTGGATCTGGTGGTGTAAGTTTTGCCAGATCTTTTTCAGTTTTAATTAAAGGGCGAGTATTGTTAATAGCAGGCGACAATTCGTCAAACCATGACATGTCACCACCATTAGCTTCACATTCTATATCATATACGTCCCAAATTAAATCTGGGGTATCAAATCCAAGTTCTGCACTAGCATGAAGACAACCATTAACGAATAATTCCGGGTTTGTGAAAAAGTGTTTTGCATTCACACCCATATAACCCATTGCAAATTCTGACATTTGGGCATTGAAGGGTGCAAAGCTTGAACTAGTTCCACCAAGGACATTTGCCCATGCATCAAAACCCTTGTTAAAGCAGTTCTTGTAATCGTACTCTGCATCATAAGTGGGCGTTGACCCTTCCATGGCAGGATAATGCTGCTTTAAGGGAACTTCAGAAAAATCTGGAATAATTGAATAAGCCATTAATTATCTCTCTTAGTGAAAATAATAAATCTTATCTTTGAAGATTAACTTGTAGGGGCATTATTAGCAAAATAAAATATTCTTAAACTCCACATCAGAAAATATGATGAATAAATTTTAAACTCGTGTACTGTTCATTAGCCTTATTCTCCAAAGGATTATTCAATAATTAGGATGATTATTCTAATTATTTTTTCAATTCCAAATTAGAACATCAACAAAAAAACCTAGTTAATAACAGTAATTTAAGCTTCAAAAAACATATAGAACTAGACTAAAAAAAAACATATATATATTGAAGCAAACTTGATATTAAATATTTAAAATGTTAAAGAGTGATTAAGAAACGTACTTTGTGTTTGGTCTCTGTATTGGCCAAAAAAAAACAAACACATTGATAATTTGGGAGTAATTTTGAATGGCCAGTGTAACAATTGACAAAATTGATAAGTCTTTCGGAACTACTGAAGTACTTAAAAGTGTATCCATTGATATTAAAGATGGTGAATTCATAGTTCTTGTCGGCCCTTCAGGTTGTGGTAAATCTACTCTTTTAAGAATAATTGCTGGGTTAGAAAAACAAACAGACGGAAACATTGTTATAGGTGATCGTGTTGTAAATGAATTGCATGCTAGTCGTCGAGACACTGCAATGGTTTTTCAATCTTATGCTCTCTATCCTCATTTAACAGTTTCGGAAAATATTAGCGTCCCCTTGCGTATGAGGCAATTGAGCTTTCTACAAAGATTCCCTCTCATCAATCATTTCGTGCCAGGCACTAAGGAAGCAAAAGCTAAAATTGCCAGAGAAGTTACTGATGTCACCGAAACACTCGGAATTTCTGATCTTTTACATCGCAAACCAGGACAACTATCAGGAGGTCAACGTCAACGAGTAGCTGTTGGCCGCGCAATGGTGCGACACCCTCAAGCTTTCTTAATGGATGAGCCCCTCTCAAACCTTGACGCTGAACGACGTGTGCAAATGAGAGCTGAAATAGCAGAGTTACACAGACGTCTGGAATCAACTTTTATTTATGTTACGCACGATCAATCTGAAGCTATGACAATGGCAGATCGCGTCGCAGTAATGATGGATGGTGAATTGCTTCAAGTAGACAGTCCAAAAAATGTTTACGCAAACCCTTCGGACATCCGGGTCGCTGAATTTATTGGCAGTCCAAAAATAAATATTCTTCCTGCAAAAGTTGATGGTAATGGAAAAATATCTATATCAGACTTCACATTGAAAGGCGTCACGTCTGATCTCAAAGGAACAACAATACAGGCTGGAATTCGCCCTGAAGCGCTAAGCATGGTTTCTAGAGACTCAGCGGGCCTTGACTGTAAAATTGTCCACCACGAAAATTTGGGTTCAGATGCCTATTTTCACGCTGAATTAAGTACAGGTGAAAGAGTTGTATGTAGAATGGATGCCTCTGCTCTTGATAATTTTTCTACTGGAATAGAGGCTAAAGTGGATATCGATCCAAAAAATGCACTTTTATTTGAAAATGAGGGTCGTCGCATTTCTGCTAAATTTGAGGTGGTAAAGTGACTTCTAAAACTGACACATTAGAGACTAAATCATATAAAAGTGTTGAAAATAAAGATAGGTGGTTGAGTTACCTATTCTGTGCTCCTGCAATTTTTTTGATGTTTGTTATTCTCATAGTTCCGATATTTATCGCTGCAATATTATCTTTCACGGATTATAGTCTTGGAAACCCCGATTTAAATTGGATCGGTGATAAAAATTATGATGTTATTTTTGGACGAAGTGCCTATCAAAAAATGTTATGGGCCTCAGTTACTTATGTTGTGATAGTGGTTCCAGTCTCTATTTTTTTAGGGCTAGGCGCAGCTATGTTGATAAATTCTCTGAACAGATTTGGTGAAGTTTACAAAGCAATATATTTCTTACCAGTTATGGCTGCTCTTCTTGCTATGGCACTAGTTTGGGACCTTGTTTTACACCCTACTGTTGGTATGGTTAACGATACTCTGGCACTAGGTTGTGGTTCTTGGGTTGAGACATTACTGAGCTTCGGTTGGCTACCTTGGGTGGATGGCTCACAAAGTTGGTACGCAACAAGCTGTGCTGATGAATTTCCGAACTGGATAAATGACAGAGACTACGCAATGCCAACCATTTGTTTTATTGGCATATGGCAGGCATTCGGGTTTAATATGGTCCTTTATCTTGCGGGTCTTACTGGTGTCCCTAGAGAACTTTATCACGCTGCTGCCATTGATGGAGTTACAAGTGGCTGGGATAAGTTTAGATTAGTTACTTGGCCTATGCTTGGCCCAACGACTGTCTTTGTAGTTACCATAACTTCAATTAATTCTTTTAAGGTTTTTGATACAGTTGAAGCATTAACCATGGGTGGTCCAGCGAAGGCAACCTATGTCATGATGTATGCAATTTTTGAGAAAGCTGTCAGGGAAAATCTCATTGGATTTGGTTCAGCCATAACAATGATATTCCTTGCATTTGTTCTTGTCATAACTTTTACTCAACGTTATTTAGTAGAAAAGCGAGTACACTATTCATGATTGGAGAATCATCATATTCTCAAGCTTTAAGGCACGCAGTTTTAATACTGGGCGCTCTCATTGTTATTTTGCCTTTTTATGCAATGGTTAGTTATTCTCTAAAATCACCAGCTGAAATAGAACAAAATGCAGGAGGTTTTTTTGGTTCGCAGGAACCTATGCTTGATGAATGGTGTGTTAAGGCAAGAGGTGAAATTGGCAAAGCAAGAACACCAGAACTCATCCAAAAGTGCACAAAAAATCCGACTGTTTTCAATTACACACAAGCTTTCACGAAAGCGC
>CACKCT010000030.1:0-14864 GCA_902598645.1 Rhodospirillaceae bacterium
GTTGTGCCGTTTATCACAGAAAAAGTTGTGTTTAGAATAACTCTAGTGGGCCAGAAAACAGGCTTTTAAAAAAATATAAACTTAAATGCTTAAGTACTGTCTTTGAATTCCAGGATTAGCAATAAGTTTGGATGTGTCTCCGCTGAAAACAACTCTGCCCTTAACCAAAATAAGACTTTTGTCGGACACCTTGAGTTGGGAGTCAACATTCTTATCAACGATAATTGTTGCAATACCGGTTTCCTTAATTTGTCTCACTACAGCCCATATTTGTTTTCGGATAAGTGGAGCAAGCCCCTCCGTCGCTTCATCAAGAATTAGCAGTTGCGGGTTTGTCATCAAAGCCCTGGCAATAGCCAGAATTTGTTGCTCACCACCGGAAAGTTGATTTCCCATATTACTTAGGCGCTCCTCCAAGCGTGGGAAAGTTTGCAAGATTCTCTCTAAGGTCCAATCCAACGAGCCATTCCTTCCAGGTCGAGCAGTCATAATGAGATTTTCTTTAACGTTTAAATTGGGAAAAATTTTTCGCCCTTCTGGAACTAGCCCCAAACCCAATCGGCTTATGATGTGGGGCGATATGTTGGTAACATCATAACCAAAAATCTTTATTTGCCCTTTTGTGGCAGCTGTTAAGCCAAAAATTGAACGAATCGTGGTTGTTTTTCCCATGCCGTTTCGTCCTAACAGGCTTATGCATTCCCCTTCTTTAATTGAAAAATTGATGCCATGCAGTATATGGCTTGCACCATAATGGGCATGAAGGTTACGTACTTCCAATATTGGAACATTCATTGTCATTGGTCGTATTTTTCAGTTCCTAAATAGGCGTCACGCACATCTTTTGAATTACTAATTTCACTAGGTGTGCCTGTTGCTAGAACTTTGCCATTGACCATAACAGTCAGAGTATCAGCGAGGGCGAATACTGCATCCATATCATGTTCGATTAATATAATAGTTCTTTCTCTTGCTAGACGCTTGATCAGTTCAATCATATTTTGTGTTTCACTTATACCCATGCCGCCTAGAGGCTCATCCAATAAGAGTAATTCAGGGTCAGTTGCTAGCATCATACTTATCTCCAATTGACGCTGTTCTCCATAACTTAGCTCTGATGCTAATGTATCAACACGTTTTTCCAGACCACAAAGGGCTAGAGCCTGTTTGGTTTGCCGTTGGACCTTTTCATACTTTATTGCAGGTTTAAAGAAGCGCATAGATGAGGACAACCTTGATTGAGCACCAAGCCAACAATTTTGCCAGCAAGTGAAGTCTGGATATATATTTGTTTTTTGATAGCTACGTCCAATTCCCAATTGGGAAATAGTATAGGCAGGCATATTTGCCAGATTTTTATTTTTAAAGTTGATACAACCTAAACTTGGTGACATCTCCCCAGAAAGTAAATTAATAAGTGTTGTTTTACCAGCACCATTTGGGCCAATGATTGCGTGGATTTTTTTCTTTTGAAAACTAATGTTGACACAATCAACAGCGAGAAGCCCATCAAAATTTTTACTAAGGTTTTGTGTGATTAAATGAGTAGTCATTTTTTATCACTTTTTTTTGGTGACAATTGTGAAAATAGTCCTGCAATACCTTTGGGTAGAAATAGAACTATAACGATTATGAAGATGCCCAGTAGTAATAGCCAGTGGGCACTCCATATTTCCTGTAAATAGTCCTGAAGGAATCCCATTATAAATGCTCCCAGAACTGGTCCGTAAAGTGTCCCCATTCCACCTAAGATAACCACCATCATTATAGTCCCTGATTCATGCCAGCTAAGGTGAGCTGGACTCATAATACCACCAGCGACAGCCTCAAGAAAGCCGGCAAAACCGGCGAGGGTTCCTCCAATGATGAAGCTAACCAATTTGAAGTTGTGAGTGTTGAAGCCAAGAGCACGTGTACGTGTTTCATTCGCAAGAATACCACGAATTACCTGTCCGAAAGGAGCCTTGAGTACAACGAATAGAATTAAATAGGAAGCGATCAAGCTGACTAAAACAAAGTAATAGAAACTCAGTGGATTATTCAGATCAAGGATCTGAATGTTACCTATAAAAATAGTGGGTTTGTGGAAGATAAAAATACCATCCGATCCGCCAAAATTTTGATTTTCATTGAAGTAATAATAAAACATTTGAGCGAAAGCCAGAGTGATCATGATGAAGTAAATGCCTGATGTTCTGACTGAGAACCAGCCGATAATTAACGCAGCCAGTGCCGTGACCAGAAGGCAGAACGGTAGTGCAATCCAGATGCTGACTGGCTCTGTCTCTGGAGTAATAATTGCTAGCATGTAACCGGAAAGGCCAAAAAAAGCAGCGTGGCCAAAACTAACCAGCCCAGTATAACCTATCAGTAAGTCTAAACTCATGGCAAAGATACCCATGATCATAAGGTGTATAACAAGTTCTTGATAAAATTCGTCTCCAAACATTGGAAATAGGATAAGGCTGGATAGAGACAAAGTTATGAGGATTAGCAATAAGCGTGAGCGTAGCATATCAAGTTGGCTTTCCAAACAGTCCCTGCGGCCGCCACAATAAAATCAATGCCATAAGTGCATAAATTACCATAGCTGAGAATTCAGGTAGTAGAATTTTGCCGAAGGTATCGGCCAGACCTACAAGCATGGCGCCAACAAAAGCTCCTTTAATTGAACCAATGCCTCCGATAACGATGACCACAAAAGATATGATTAATATATAATTACCCATACCTGGGTATACGGAACTAAGTGGAGCATCAATCATCCCAGAGAAACCAGCTAGTGCAGCTCCAACACTAAAGACATATGCAAAAATGCGGTTGATATTTATACCTAGGGCTTGTGTCATTTCCCGATGGGTGGCTCCTGCCCTGATCATCATACCTAATTTTGTCTTGGAAATAACGACGTACATGCTTGTTGCAATCGCCATACAAACTACAGAAACAAATAGCCTATAGACAGGATATTCCTGATTACCTAAAGATATTGACATTTGCAAAACTTCAGGCACAGGGACGCTGTTAAAATCGCTACCCCAGAGAATTTTTTGTAGTTCGTTGAGTACTAGGATAAGGCCATAAGTTAACAAAACTTGGTACAAATGGTCACGCTTGTAGAGTAACGAAATTGCCAGTCGTTCAATAGAGTATCCAAAAGTAATCATGATTGGTAGACCAAGTAAAATTGCCAGCCACAAAGACTCAGTAATACCGAATAGCCAAAAAGATAAATAAGCGCCTACCATATAGAAGGCCCCATGAGCAAGGTTGATGATGCCCATTATGCCAAAAATTAGCGTTAGGCCACTAGCCACAAGAAACAGTGTGAATCCATATTGAACCCCATTTAAAACCTGAATAAGAAAAGTCGCTATATCCATGACGTTAAGAATGCTTCTCTTGGTGATCGACTTTGCGGGTGAAAAGTAGCTCTTGAGATGGCTAAAAAGGGATCAAGTTATTTCTCTTCAGTTTTTTTTAATCTGAAAAGATCAGCTTAACTTGCAACCGGTTGCTGGATCAGCCAGAGATTTTGCGGCAATACCAAGGAGATTTTGTTGGCCATCTTTAACTTGACGTAAATAAATATTCTGGATTGGATTATGGGCTTTTGACATGGTCCATGGTCCTCGTGGACTATCAGGAACACGGGACGTTTCCATAGCTTCTATGACGTCGGCAACAGATTCAACATCACCGCCAACTGCGGCGGAGGCCTGCAATAATAAAGAGCCAGTATCATAACCTTGAACAGAAAATACGTCGGGGTTGATACCAAAAGCAGTTTTGTAATTTCTTCGGAATTTATGGTTTTCTTCATTATCCAAGTTTGAGGCATAATGGAGCGTCGTCTTAATGCCTTCGGCGGCAGATCCTGCTGCTTTCTCCACGCCTTCGGTCAGAAAACCAGGGCCATATAGCGGAATCTTACTCTTCAGGCCAGCTGCCTCATAATCTTTTAGAAACTTGATTGCTCCACCACCTGAGAAGAAAGCAAAAACGCAATCAGGTTTTAAAGCGGCAATCTCGGATAGATGCGCTTGGAATTCTACATTTGGAAAGGGAAGTAAGATATCCTTGATAGACTTACCGCCTGTAGTCTTAAACCCATTACGACCAGCTTCCATCATTTGCATACCTGCGCTGTATTTCCATGAAATGGTGATGCAAGTTTTATGTCCTTCTTTGCCCATCAACACTCCACCGGGATAAGCAGGCTGCCAGTTGGAGAATGATGTGCGGAAAATATTGCGCGCACATAAAGGGCCGGTTACGGCGTTAGAACCTGCGTTTGGTACTATCATAATTGGACTTTTTCGTTGACCCATAATCTTAGCCATTGCTGCCGCAATCCCTGAGTGAACAGGCCCAACTAGGAAGTCAACCTTCTCTTTTTTTATCAACTTGTTGGTGTTTTGTGGAGCTTTTGGAACAGACATTTCACTATCAAGTGCAATATATTCAACAAGTCTACCCCCCATACGTCCACCAGCTTCCCCAATGCGCATTTTCATAGCATTAGTAATTGAATTGCCAAGCATAGCATACGTTCCAGAATAAGGTAGTAATATACCAACCTTGATTTTTGTTTTAGCACCGATGGCAAAACGGGTTGGAAGGATGCTACTAGCTGCAACCAAGCTCGAAGTTGCCGCAGCATTTACGATAAAACTACGACGTGTATTAGTCTTTTTTCTCATAGTTGGGAGGTTCCCTTTTATTGCCTATTTGTATTAAGTGAGGATTATTCTCTATGAAATTCACTCCATAATTTAGATTGAAGCCTATAATAAGCTGACGTTGGTGTCACTATTCCAGAAGTTAATATGTTAAAAAAGATAAATTATTTTTTTCAAGCATAGCCGTAATTTTTTCGTTGAATAGAATAAATATGGACAAATAAGGGAAACTTTTTGTTTGCAGCTAGTCTTTGTTTAAGGTTTTATTATTACTATAATTATACCACCTACTAACAGAGTTACACTTAGTGCTTTGCGCCACGTAATGATCTCGCATTTCAAAAAAAGCCATCCAATCAACATAGTGAATAACGGGGAGCAAGCAACAATGGGTGCTATGGTCAGTAATTGTCCAAATTTTAGAGCCATATTAAGAGAATAGATAGAAATTGCGTTTATTGCTCCAGCCAAGGCAAACCATTTATAACCTGGTGAAAAATTTGAGAGCTTGCAACCTTGTATCTTAAAAATGCTTAGTGCAATTAGTAAGGAAACCGAGTAACTTACAAGTGCTGCAAAAAAAGGGTCTGAAAGTTCTTTATAGCCGATCATGGTGACAGGGTAGGCAATAGAACGAAAAAAAGCAGCACCCAAGGGAAGCAACATTGCCCACAAGGGCCAACCACGAGGCTGACCGCCAGTCTTTCTTGTTGCCATTACAAGTATGCCTGCAACAATACCACCAGTTCCTACAGCTATTGACAAGGTGATCTTTTCATCCAGTAGTGCTATGGCAAAAAAAGCTGCAAATACAGGTGTTGTTGCAGCTAATCCACTTGTTAGGGTCGGTCCTAAAAGTTTAACTCCAGCAGCAGCCAAATTTAGAGATAAGGCAGGGCGAAATAATCCAACTAAGGCGAATAGAAAAGTGGCCTCAGCAAACCAATAGCTACTTTTGATAAATAGTGGGGATACAATCCAGTAAATTAGAGCCGTCGTACCAATGTTAACGAGTGCACCAGAGCGAAAATCTACAAATTTTAAACCTAGACTCTGCACTTGAATTGACAAGGCAAAAAGAAATGCCGATGTCAGGGCAAGCGCCACCGATATATCAGACATAATGACCATTAACAGCTATAGTAGTAACTCTAAACTTCTATAATTATTTTGTATTAAATTATATGTAGTCTGAATTGTATTTAAAATAAAATGAGTGAACCTCTATCAATGGTAACCTTTCTTGTTAATTTTACAATTGATTAGTCTATAATTCTTCGGTCCTCAGTTGAAGATTCGCCAATTGAATAGGTGCGCCAGAAAATTTGTAAAACGCAAACGTGAATATGTCAGATATTTTTGTAACAATTCAATATTATTTGCCATGTAAGACCGCATAATGTGTTCTGTAAAAGACAAATTTTTCTGTCTAGATCTTATCAACGATATAAATTTTGCTGGCTGGGGCGGCAGGGATCGAACCTGCGAATGACGGCATCAAAAGCCGTTGCCTTACCACTTGGCGACGCCCCACTAATATTTCAACTGCGGAAACATAAGGCCTAATGTGCTCATCTGCAAGACCCTGCATTGTCTCTTTTAGATTGGCCCAAAATTATTATCTTAGGCAATCGTAAGCATTTTTTAGGGAACCTGCTTTTACCCACCAATTAGGATACCTTTGTGTTAAGTCGAGAGTAACTGCATTTGCCTCTTCTGGACTAGCAAATAATGCAAAGCAAGTTGCGCCACTACCACTCATACGAGCTAATAAAGAGCCCTGACTTTTTTCAAGGACGTGTAAAACTTTGCCTATTTCGGGACAAAGTGTTTGCGCGGCCTGATCTAAATCATTTTGGCAAGATTTTAAATTAGATACAAGTTCAACCAAATTATTCTTTGAAAGCTTGAATCTTCTGGCTCTCGAAAAGCTCGATTGCAATTTCGCTCGGATTTCGAAGACAGACTTTGTGGAAACTTTTTGACCGGAATTTACAAGAACTAAAGAACAAGGCGGTATGGGTTCTGTCTCATATATTTTTTCACCAATTCCACTTATGAGAGCATCCCGTCCGTTTAGACAGACTGGAACATCTGCCCCCAATTTGAGAGCTAAGTTCTTCAAATCTTGATTATTAGGTTTTACTCCCCACAACTGAATAAGGCCTTTTAAAGCTGCGGCTGCATTACTAGAGCCTCCGCCAATGCCTGAAGCCACAGGTAGATTTTTTGTCAATTGCAGTTGAGCGCCTCTACTGACACCACATAAACGAGCTAGGCCACGAGCAGCTTTCAAAACTATATTGTCGGCCTCTGTAGTTAGTTGACATGCGAAAGGGCCGTTTATTTCCAAACCAAGTTCTGATGAAGCCTCCAAGCATAGAGTATCGTGAATGTCAGCAAAGGCGATCAGACTATCAAGGAGGTGTAGGCCGTTTGATTGCTGTCCAATAATATGTAAATATAAGTTGATTTTAGCAGGTGCGGTAATTTTCAAAGTAGTTTTTGGCATCATTACTGGTGGCTATTTTAGTCATGTTTTACAGGAATTCTTGGGAGTCCATTAGCTAATTTCTTGTTGATTTGAGCACGAAGAGAATCCTCAGGTTTAAGCACTAGAGCCCGGTTCCACTGGTAGCGTGCTTCAATTTTGCGCCCAACTCGCCAGAGGGCATCGCCAAGGTGATCATTTAAAACCGGGTCTTCAGGTTTTAGCTCTACTGCCCTCTCCATTTCTTTGACTGAATTAGCAAATTCGCCCAATTTGAAATAGGCCCACCCAAGCGAGTCCACTATGTAGCCGTCGTTAGGCCGCAAATTAACAGCTTTTTGAATCATTTTTTTAGCCCGATCCAATTTAACGCCTTGATCAACCCATGAGTAGCCTAGATAATTTAAAACAGAGGGCTGATCAGGGTTTAGTTCAAGCGCCTTTAGAAAGTCGGCTTCAGCCCGGCTCCACTGATTGGTTCGTTCAAGTGTAATGCCACGAGCATAGAGTAGCACCCAGTGATGTGACCGCAAGTCATCTATTCTACTAATGGCCTTGTCATACGCCTTTTGGGCTTCCAAAAAGCGTTTACTAACTCGCAAAATATCACCAAGGCTTCTTAATGCGTCGGTAAGTTTTGGTTCTTCATTGGCCATGAAATTAAGAATTTTGATGGCTTTGTCTATTCTTTTAAGATCACTCCAAATCTCTGCCGCATTTAAGCGAGCAGGCCATGAATAGATCGATGTTTTATCAATGGAGAGAAGAATTGCATTGGCATTTTCAAGCTGCCCATCGAGTTGTAAAAGGTTACTTACTAAAATTTTCATAACCGGGAAATCAGGTCGTAGGTAAAGGCCTATGCGTGCATAAAAAAGCGCCATTTGTTGAGCATTTTGCTGGGATAAAGATGTCGCGATTCCCAGAAAGCTCTCGGCAAAACCGTGTTTGACTTTTGATATAATTGGCTTTGGATTTGCCCCGGCGTCAAGACGCTTTAGTGCCTGGTGGGACAAGAACGAATTTGGGTTGTCTTGAGCGAATTTTTGATACAGGGCTCTAGCCTTATTAATATTACCTTTTCGCTCATAGAGATTACCAAGTAATTGTGCAACTCGTAAAACGACGCTGCCTTGTTCCTTTATTGCCTGAAGGTAAGCTTTTACAGACTCTTCATGGTATCCTTTAAAGTCTAGTAGAATCGCCTTATGAAGATAAAATAGAGGTTTTGAGCTCTCTTGTTTAAGAGGGGCTAAATTTGTTATTGCAGCTTGAACGTCTTGGCCCTGTGCAATTGATGCCCAAGCCGAAAGTAAGGGAGCAATATATTGGTTCAATCCGCCTGCAGGCAGGCTTTTAATTTTCTTTTTGGCTCTCATAAACTGGTTGAGATGGATATCACTAGCAATGACGGTTAAGTTAGCTATGGGTGCTTTTGAATTTTGAACAAGTACTTTGTGTGCTAGGGGTATGGCTTTGTTGATTCTTCCCTCGCTGGCCATCAACAGGAAAGTTCGTTGTAATAAACTTTGACTACTAGGTGACAAGTCTAGTGCTTTACTAAAGTACAGGGTTGCCTTGGATATATCCTTTACAGCCTGAGCATGTCGTCCTGCGAGGTAGTTGCCAGAAATTGAAGTTTTCTCTGAAATCTGATCAACCTTCGCATTTTTTGTGTGTTTCTCACTAAAGCCCTCTGAAGCGCAGATTACCGTGAGTAAAAATATCAGAAATGCTATAGTAAAAGGGTTATTTGGGCGTTTGTGAATTTGCAAAATTATTTCCTTTTATTTGAAAAAAGAAACACAGTATTTTGATGACCTACGTTTGCTAATAAATGATAGTTTTTTTGGATTTGAATTATCGCAGTCTGCAATAAAAACCTTTTGCTTTGCTCCATTGGGTATTTCCGGTAAATTTTTTGTTATCTTTTGCATTTAATTTATTTCTATTCGTCCTAAAATGAAAAGACTATTTTTTGGACTTGAAAGCTTAATGACTGCATTTGAAGGGTTCGTTACTGATTGAAGTAATTTAAGTGCTATTACATGAAAGATAAACACACAACAGCAGAAATTCTTCGTTGGTATTTATATTCTGGCGTAGATGAAACTATAGGCGAAGTGCCTCAAAATAGATTTATTAATGTTAATTTAAAAGAGGACACTCCAACAAAAAAAGAACAAATCAATAATAGCTCTAAAATTATTTCACAAGGATCAGTAATGACAGAAACCTCATTGCAAGAGGCTTGTAAAATTGCAGCGGCGGCTAAATCGGTTGAAGAACTAAAAAACACACTCCTCAATTACGCTGGTTGTTCACTGAGAAAAACAGCTACCAATTTAGTTTTTGGTGATGGAAATCCAAAAGCTAACATTGTTTTGCTTGGGGAAAGTCCTGGTGCTGAAGAAGATCGGAGTGGCCTGCCTTTTGTTGGCCCCGGTGGTCAGTTGCTTGATAAAATGTTGGCCTCGATTGGTCTAGATCGTAATAAAGTCTTTTTGTCTAATACTGTTTTTTGGCGGCCACCAGGGAGCAGGACCCCAACTGCTCAAGAAACTGGAATTTGCATACCATTTGTCGAACGTCTTTTGGAGCTTATTGACCCAGAAATTTTAATTATCCTGGGAGGTGCTGCAGCAAAGTCACTACTTGCTAAAACAGCAGCAGTAAGTCGTTTACGGGGGAAGTGGTATACTTATTCAACGCCAATGCTTTCACGCCCTATTCAGGCTACAGTAGTTTTCCATCCAGATTATCTCCTCAGTTCTCCTGTACATAAACGCAATACGTGGCAAGATTTGCTGATGATTCGCGAAAAACTTAAAAGTATTGGCCTAAACTAAATTATTGCCAAGCTTTGATAAGGATTAGGATAATTTAGAAACCAACGTTGAGTTGGTTTCTAAATTATAATTTGGTAGTTTTGAAAAAAACGCTTGTTATGTTTTTAGCTGTTTTTCTCCCAGCCAGTTGAAGGCGAAACTAGAAAAATAACCAAGCATCACCCAAAATAAGGCACTAAGGACTATTGTTGAAGTAGCAAAATGTGCGGCAAGTTCTGGAGGAATATCAGACTCTCCACTTGAGTGTGGAGCACCCCAGACATGAGGAAGAGTCAGAAGCACAAAGCCCAAAACTTTAAATAAGGGTAACTTACCATATATAACTAGCCCCAAACCAGTTGCACTTAGTACAACAGTTGCTGACCACCATATTTGACGGGCTGTAAGATCAGCTGCCGGCATAGTTGGAAGTTCCGGGGGTAGTCCGAGATTTGGCGCCAATGTAAAAACAGTAAAACCAGCTAATCCCCATAAAATACCTCGGCCAGTTCCATGTGGTTTTTTTTCAAAGGTCAAGCCAACTATGAGCAGTAAAGAAAATCCAATTCCAACCACAAGGTTGGCTAAAAAACTGTAGGCATGCCTCTCTAGTCCGTCTTGTGGTCCCCATTCTTCAGATTCCGGATCATCGCTAGCTACTTGCTCTTCTCCATTATTGTGGTCGTGAGTCGCGTGATCGTGTCCCTCTGATGAAGTTTCAAAGGTTTCAGCCTTAATTATCATGGGCGTAGTCACTAAAGCTTGAATTTGCGTTATTAAAATTGCAGCAAGAAATCCTGCGGCAATTGCCGCTGAAAAAATTCTAAAAGTCATGATTTGTTTATTCCTTAAGGTTTTAGTGGCAGGGAAATGCTAACGCATGGCGTGTATCATGAGCTGCATTGTGCATGATGGTTGAATGAGAAAAACCAACAACAAACAAAATTGCAGTTCCGAAAATAACAGCTAGTATGCGAGTCTTAAGGACTTCATTGGTGGTGGCATCTGTTTTTGCCACATTTAGTGTTTTAATGGTCATATTTTTTTCCTTTATCTATCTCACCCGATAGTCTTGGGTTTCAGTGGTTATGTGGCAGGTAATCTGGCTTTAATGAATACATTCATTTTCACAGTTGCGGGGGCAGCCACGTCAGCAACACCCTGATGGGTATGTTGCTCGTGTTCCCTATTATTTCCGAGAGCTTAGCTCATACGAAAACCACATATTTTTTCTCATAGCACTTCTAATTGGCTTACTGCAAGAAAAGATTAAAGTGAAATTCGTTATTTTTTTTTATCTTATGTCGTAGTATGTTTCAATGGCTGGCTGTATAGAAATGCTGAAAGAGTGAGCTTGCTTACTTTGTAATGATTATCTCAAATACAGAAGTTAGAAATTAGTTTAGTAAAACGTATGGGTTTTTTGGAGGTTTCTTTGGACGAAGTTGAATCCCCATGTATATCAGTATGCAAAATAGACCCCACTACTGGGTATTGCTTTGGGTGTTGGAGAACTCGAGTTGAAATAAGTGGCTGGAGTGAGAAATCAAGTGAAGATCGTTGGGAAATTATTCGTAACATGCATAAACGTAGAAAAGCAGCTCGTGGTAGGAGGCCGACAGTACCTCCAAGTAGATTAATATAGAATTACATACTTTTATTACCTCTGTATGGTTGTCTGATACGAAATTCAAAAAAAGATATTATGTATTAATTTTCTCTGTTAGGAAGCGACTATAAACTTTCCCGTAAGACCTGAAGAGACATTGAAAATAGAATAACTGGATAATGTGTCATCTATGCGAGAATTATATGTCAGAAATTGAGCCACAGTTTTCGGCTTTTAAAGATTATAAAAAGTTTTCTAACCCTAACATCACGGCTAGTGGTGAAAAGCGCGCAACGGTTGCACTAACCCAACTAAGGACTTTGTGGTTCAATACTGGAAGTCTCTGCAATATTGCGTGCAATAATTGCTATATGGAATCAACACCAACTAATGACGCACTAGCCTATCTTTCAGCTCGAGATGTTGAAAAATTTCTTGATGAGGCCTCTATTAAAAATTTGCCCCTTGAAGAAATTGCCTTTACTGGAGGTGAGCCTTTTATGAATAAAGACCTGATTAGTATGCTACACATGTCATTATCACGGGGTTATAAGGTTCTCATTCTCAGTAATGCCATGAAACCAATGCACCATAGATTCGAAGCATTGTTGAAACTTAGAAAAGCTTTTGGCAAGAAACTGGCTATAAGAATTTCTATTGATCACTACTGCCGCATGAAGCACGAAGAAGTAAGGGGCATTAATACATGGGAGCCTATGCTGAGAGGAATACAATGGCTATCAAAAAATAATTTTAATTTTGCAATAGCTGGCCGTACCTGTTGGGAAGAGAGTGAGAACCAAGCCCGTGATGGATATGCTGCTTTGTTTAAGGCGCAAAATATTCGTTTAAATGCGAAGAATCCTGCTTCACTTGTTTTGTTCCCTGAAATGGACAGCAAAATGGATGTGCCAGAAATTACAATTAATTGCTGGGATCTCCTTGGCGTTACGCCAGAAAGGATGATGTGTGCATCTTCGCGAATGGTCATAAAACGTAAGGGTAGTGAAAAGCCTGTCGTTGTCCCGTGCACTTTATTACCATATGATACTGAATTTGAGTTGGGTCACGACCTTGGTGACTCATCCAAAGTAGTTAAACTCAATCATCCCCATTGTTCTAAATTTTGTGTTCTTGGGGGAGCATCTTGTAGTGTTGGTTAAAATAGGAAAATTGGCGCTTTAATAAAGATAAAAAAATAATATAAGCATAGCTTGCAATTCAAAAATTAATCGATTTTGTTTGGGTTTCCATACGTCATTTCGAAGAAATATTTGTCTCGTATCCTACAATAAAACTCGATTATTAATACTTAAACTATTGTTTGAGTTTACTCTGGGGTTATTCAATGAAAAATTTCCTTCTCTATGCTCTTAAGTACTAATAAAAAAATAAATTAAAAAGTTTTGTAGTTTTTTGTGTTAGAAATTTGGATTTTTTTATAGCAATAAACTTCTAAAATGGATAATACGATTGTAACAAATATATGGATAATGGACTAAACATGGAAAAAAGAATAATGGGTGGGTATGCTCAGACGACAGAACAGATTACTGTAACAGTTGATCCAATATTTTTAGAAGATGAGTCTGACCCCGACGCTGGGATGTTTTTTTGGTCTTACCATGTCGTCATAGAAAATAATGGGCCTGAAACAGTACAATTGTTATCGCGGTATTGGCATATAACCAATGCGTTAGGTGCTATGCAGGAAGTCCGTGGAGATGGAGTCGTAGGTGAACAACCTGTACTTGAGCCAGGCCAATCATTCGAATATACTAGTGGAACACCTCTATCTACATCCTCCGGCATTATGGGAGGGAATTATCAAATGATTTCTAGTGCGGGCAAAAATTTTGACATTAACATACCAACTTTTTCTCTTGATAGTCCCTATGAAGGGCGAGCTGTTCATTAAAGCTTGATTTCTTGGATTAGCAACCCCACACTTCTCGTCTGTCCCTCAAATTTGAGTGTAAAAACTATGAGATCTGAAGAAAAGTTACATTTGATTAAAAAGAGTACACAAAAGCCCTCGCGAGAAGAGGCTGAGGATGCCGTTCGAACACTATTGAGATGGGCAGGTGATAATCCTGATAGGGAAGGCTTGATAGATACCCCATCCCGCGTGGTGCGCTCTTATGAGGAATTTTTTATAGGTTATGAGTCCGAACCAAAGGAACTTTTAAAGCGAACCTTTGAAGAAACCGACGGCTATGACGAAATGGTGCTTCTCAAAGATATCAGGTTTGAGTCCCACTGCGAACATCACATGGTACCAATCATAGGTAAAGCTCATATTGCTTATTTGCCCAGAACAAGAGTGGTTGGTATCTCTAAACTGGCTAGACTAGTTGAAATATATGCCAAACGTTTGACAATCCAAGAAAAAATGACGTCCCAGATTGCGAACACTTTAAATGAAGTATTACAACCTCAGGGCGTTGCTGTTGTCATAGAAGCTGCCCACCAATGTATGACAACACGTGGTGTTCGTAAGCCAGGTGTTTCAATGGTTACTTCAAAAATGCTTGGTGCATTTCGAGATAATCCTTCTACCCGACGGGAATTATTATCCATGGTCGGCACTTCAAATAAGTCTGAAGGAACCCTCTAAGTTATAATTCGATTATCGATTTGCCCAAATTTTTGACAAACTGTAGCTTTAACTTTTTGTTTAATTGGTGACAGGGAAGTATAGTTTTCCATGATGGATTATCGGCCTATTTTTTTGGTCATTGGTATTTTGTTGTGTGCCCTTGCGGTCAGCATGATATTGCCAGCAGTTGTCGACGGTTTTGCGGGCAACTCAGATTGGCAAGTTTTTGCCATCTCTTCTGGGGTAACCCTTTTTATTGGGGGTGCCATGACCCTGACATCTCGAGTTGGTAATCAGCGCTTTTCTGTTCGCCAAGCGTTTGTCATGACGACTTTTAGCTGGGTAGCGTTGACCTTATTTGCTTCCATTCCGTTTGTTTTTTCTGAACTGCAATTAAGTTTTACTGATGCTTTCTTTGAGGCAATGTCCGGAATTACAACTACTGGTTCCACAGTGATTAATGGCCTAGACATGGTTCCGCAGGGTATTTTGCTATGGCGTGCTCTACTTCAGTGGTTGGGTGGTATTGGAATTATTGTCATGGCTATTGCTGTTTTCCCCATGTTGCGTGTTGGTGGCATGCAATTATTCCGCATGGAGTCATCTGATCCATCAGAAAAAGCTTTGCCTCGAGCAGCAGAAATTGCTAGTGCAA
>CACKCT010000031.1:0-13645 GCA_902598645.1 Rhodospirillaceae bacterium
AAATTCACTTGAAGCTGCATCAAGCGCCAAAGTTATATCCTCACCTGGCTTGTACCCTGCGTTTTCTATGCCTTTCATTATAAAACTTAGTGCATCATTTGCACTAGAAAGCCCCGGTGCGAAGCCACCTTCGTCTCCAACATTGGTGTTATGGCCATCATCTTGCAAAGATTTTTTCAAGCAATGAAATACTTCCGTGCCCATCCGCACAGCCTCAGCAATAGATTCTGCACCCTGAGGAATGATCATAAATTCCTGAATATCAATTGGATTATCAGCATGCGCACCACCATTGATTACATTCATCATAGGCACCGGTAAAAGGTGTGCGTTGGAACCACCAATGTAATTGTACAATGGTAGAGCAGCCTCGTCAGCGGCAGCTTTAGCCACAGCTAACGAAACCCCGAGAATGGCATTAGCGCCAAGGCGAGACTTGTTATCTGTTCCATCAAGCTCAATCAACAAATTATCAATCAACAACTGATTTTCTGCTTCCATACCTGACAAAGCATCAAAAATTTCACCATCTACAAAAGCGCATGCATTTTGAACACCTTTACCAGCATATCTTCCACTATCTATATCACGCAGTTCAACTGCCTCGTGATAACCCGTTGAAGCCCCAGATGGTACAGCAGCTCGGCCAAAAGCTCCTGTCTCCAAGGTGACGTCAACTTCAACAGTCGGGTTCCCCCGACTGTCTAGAATTTCGCGAGCAATAATATCAATAATAGCTGTCATTAGGGGCTCCAAATTAAATAGAGATCGGATGCTTTTTTGCGAGCAAGTCAAACTCCACTAAGGTTTCAAGAATTGAAGGCATTTGTTTGAGAGGTATCATGTTTGGCCCATCGCTCAAACCCTCATCAGGGTTTTCATGGGTCTCGATAAAGATCCCAGCAACGCCAACAGAAACAGCAGCTCTAGCAAGGATGGGTGCAAACTCACGTTGCCCTCCTGACGAGGCTCCTTGCCCACCTGGCTGTTGGACAGAGTGAGTTGCGTCAAAAATAACCGGACAACCTGTACCAACCAGTACTGGTAGGGCACGCATATCAGAGATAAGTGTGTTGTATCCAAAACTTGTTCCTCGTTCGCAAACCAATACCTTTTTATTACCGGTACTTTGAATCTTATCAATCACATTAGCCATATCCCAAGGAGCCAAAAATTGACCTTTCTTAACGTTAATAGCCAGTCCAGTTTTACCTGCAGCTAATAAAAGGTCTGTTTGACGACAAAGAAACGCAGGAATTTGTAATATATCGACTACACCCGAGTCCCCAAGAATTGAGCATTGGTCAGTTGTATGAACATCTGTTAAAATTGGTATGTTGAAGCTGTCCTTAATATCAGCAAAAGCTTTGAGAGCTTCATCAATGCCAACACCCCTAGGCCCATAGGCGCTAGTTCGGTTTGCCTTATCAAAAGAAGTTTTAAAAACTAGCCCCAGACTCAACTGAGAGCAGATTTCTTTGAGTATTCCTGCCACATCTGTTGCGTGAGATCTACTTTCCATAGCACAAGGTCCCGCAATTAGACTAAAAGGGTGATCATTGCAAAAAGTAACAGAACCGATGGAAACTATATTTTGCTTGTTCATTTTTTAAACCAGTCTTGATTGCTTAACCGCTGCGGCAATAAAGGATTTAAATAATGGATGCGGTTCAAAAGGTTTCGATTTGAGTTCTGGATGGAATTGTACCCCAATGAACCACGGATGTTCAGGAATCTCTATAATCTCTGGTAATACTCCATCTGGTGACTTAGCAGAAAAAAACAAACCAACAGTTGCCAATTGTTCTTCATAGGCTAGGTTTACCTCATAGCGATGACGGTGACGCTCATTAATTTCATCAACCTGATATATACCGTGAACCCTGCTACCTTTTTTTAAAATTGCGTCATATGCCCCCAAACGCATTGTGCCGCCCATATCTCCGTTTTCAAATCTTTTTTCAATAACTTCACCACGTCTCCACTCAGTCAGCAATCCAACAATTGGTTCACTGCAAGGACCGAATTCTGTAGATCCAGCACCTTTAATATTCGCAAGATTTCGAGCGGACTCAATTACTGCCATTTGCATGCCCAGACAAATGCCAAAGTAGGGAACTTCTAATTCACGGGCAAAGTTTGCAGCTGCAATTTTTCCTTCAACACCACGCTCGCCAAAGCCCCCAGGAACAAGAATACCATTTACCCCATTTAGGTGTTGGTTGGTTTCTTCGCTTTCAAATACCTCTGCGTCAATCCAATTTAATTTAACCCTAACGTTATTCGCAATGCCGCCATGCGCCAAAGCCTCTGCCAAAGATTTGTATGCCTCAAGCAGGCCAGTATATTTGCCAACCACGGCGATGACAACCTCACCCTCGGGTGATAAAACAGGCTTTAGCACATCTTTCCAACGCCTCAAGCTTGGAGATTTTGAACCCATGCCAAAATGACGATAAACCTGCGTATCCAAACCTTCCTTGTGATAGCAAATTGGCACACTATAAATGCTATCAACGTCAAGACCGGAAACGACTGCGTCAGGATGCACATTACAGAATAGTGCTATTTTCTTTTTTTCAGCCTTGGGTATCTCACGATCAGACCGACAGAGCAAAATATCAGCCTGAATACCAACATTTAATAATTCTTTCACCGAATGTTGGGTTGGTTTAGTCTTAAGTTCACCAGCAGCAGGTATATATGGCAGCAACGTCAAATGTATATACAGGGTGCGGTCTCGACCAAGTTCATTACCTAATTGACGAATAGCTTCAAGAAATGGAAGGCTTTCTATGTCCCCAACAGTACCACCAATCTCACATAAAATAAAATCTTCGTCCTCAACGTTGGATAGAACAAACTCTTTAATAGCATCCGTTACATGCGGTATTACTTGAATGGTTGCTCCCAGATAATCTCCACGTCTTTCTTTTGCAATAACATCTGAGTAGATACGACCAGTTGTAATATTATCGCTCTGGCGTGCATTAACGCCCGTGAAACGTTCATAATGCCCAAGATCCAGATCCGTTTCAGCTCCATCATCAGTAACGAATACCTCCCCGTGCTGGTAGGGGCTCATAGTTCCAGGGTCCACATTCAGATAAGGGTCAAGCTTCCGCAAGCGCACTTTGAAACCGCTAGCTTGCAAAAGTGCCCCTAGAGCTGCAGACGCGAGACCTTTTCCTAGTGAGGAAACCACACCTCCAGTAATAAATATAAACCGTGTCATGAAACGACTTTGTATAGGATTCGGGTATCCGACGGGAAGAGCCTATTATATATTTCTTTTGAGTTTAAGAAAACTAACTTGCACAAACAATGATCAGAAACTCTCTGTTTTTTCATTGCGCCTGGGGAACTCTCGGTCCTTTGGGTAAAATTGGTTCAGTCTGTTCTTGTGTTGCTGACGGTTTATCCAAAATTGAGGTCGGCTTCGAGTGCCCCCCCGCCATAATCGCCAATACCATGGATGTGGCCATAAAGCATGCAGCAAGAATACCTGTTGTCCTGGTCATAAAGCTAGCAGAGTCACGACCGGTCATAAAACCACCCATTCCGCCACCACTACCACTACCTCCTCCCATTCCAAGACCTCCTCCCTCGCTACGCTGCAATAACACAGCGCCTACGAGACAAATAGCAAGAATAAGATGTATGGAGAGTACAATTGTCAGCATTCGTAAATCCAAAGAAACTAAAAATATAATATAATTGGTTTTAAGCCCTGTTTGGTCTATTTGCCAGAAGAAAGTTTAACAGTAGTAATAATCTTTAAACCAAGCTAGTTCATGGGCAACTTTGTCCAATTTTCCAAAAGTCATCGACATTAAGACTAGCACCACCAATCAGACCGCCATCTACATCAGGTAAAGAAAGGAATTCTGTCGCATTTAGAGCGTTCATAGATCCTCCGTAAAGTATGCGAATATCGTTAGCTGTATCCTTACCTAATTTTTTGGCTAGTAAAGACCTAATAGAAGCATGTACTTTTTGAACTTCATTGATCGTAGGTGTGCGTCCTGTACCAATTGCCCAAACTGGCTCATAAGCAATTACTGTATTTTTGGCAGTAGCATCATCGGGCACACATCCTAAAATCTGAGCTTTTACAACATTCAGGGTATTTTTAGTATTGCGCTCACTCTCAGTCTCACCAACACAAATGATAGTATTCATACCTGCACCATTGGTCATTTTCGCCTTGCTGAGAATTTCTAAATCGGTCTCATTATGCATAGAACGACGATCTGAATGGCCAATAATAACGTAAGTGCAACCCAAATCCTTGAGCATTGCAGCCGAAATATCACCCGTATGTGGCCCTTTTTCAACAGTATGACAGTTTTGTGCTCCAACTTGTATGTGAGTATCAAACAATAGATCAGTCACGGAGTTGATTAGCGTATAAGGAGGGCAAACTAGCATCTCAAAAGGTAAATTCACGCTAGTTTTGAACTTATCAGCAAGCCCTTTGGCAAGTGTGGTGCCATCTGAATTCAATACGTTCATTTTCCAATTACCTGCTATTAGCATTTGTCTACTCATAATGTTTTCCTAATTGTATCAAATGAAGATCGAATTTAAAGGCACTACCTAGCACAGCCTAAGAGACGATAAATCACCTAAAAGGGTAGTAAAAGCAGAGTATATGCATTTACTCAAAATTCTCGGGTTGCTCCACAACACAAGCCCTCCTATGATAACGTGTTTTTTTAACTATGAAATAAGAAGATTACATACATGCTAGAAGCTATTCGTAAGCGTTCAGGCGGCATAGTTGTCAAAGGTTTGCTAGGTCTGCTTATCCTAAGTTTTGCAATGTGGGGCGTCGCTGATGTTTATAGCCCTAGTGGATCAGATCAAAAACTTGCCGAGGTTGGTGATGTTGAAATTTTACCTGAACATGTGCGCAAAGATTACCAAAAAGAGATAGATCGTCTCTCTGAATTGTTTGGAATGCGTCTCACTTCTGAGCAAGCACAAATTTTTGGTGTTGGCCAATCTGTAGTTCAACGTGCAGTTGAACGGGCTTTGTTTGATTTGGCTGCACGAGATCTTGGCATTATAGCTTCTGACGCAATGGTGCTCAAAAATATTAAAAACGAACCAAGTTTTAAAAATGCAAACGGAGAATTCGAGCGCACCCGTTTCGATCAAATACTTCAAGCAAACAGATTGACGGAGGCAAGTTTTGTAAAATTGGCTCGGGGTGATCTTATTCGTTCCATGTACCTAAGCATGTTTAAAGAAGTGCCACTATCTCCTGAGAGTATGGCCAAGGTACTTTTTTCTTCTCGTAATGAACAACGTATCGCTGAAACAGTAACTATAGAGTATGCTAAAGTGACACCAATACCTATACCAAATGAAGCTGATTTGATCCAATTTCACAAATCTAATGAAAAAAAATTTACGTCACCTGAGTATCGTAAATTGACATACATAAACCTATCTACAAGTGAACTTTCCAAAGAGATAGCAGTCTCTGATCAAGCTGTTGCTGAAGCCTATGAAGAAAATCTTGGGGAATTTAGTGAACCTGAGAGAAGGGACTTTCAACAAATTCGTTTTAAAGATGAAGATACTGCTAAACAGGCTCACTCCCAACTTAAAAAAGGTATCGACTTTGTTACAGTAGCAAAAGATTTTGCCAATATGAATGCTGAGGCGACTAATCTAGGCAATATGAAAAAAACAGAACTGATGCCTGTGCTTGCTAAAGCAGCGTTCTCTCTTGCAATAAATGATTTTACTATCCCACTTAAAAGCGTTCTTGGTTGGCATATATTGCGTCTCAAAGGGATAACACCAGCCCGTCAAAAATCACTTGCTGAGGTTAAACCAAACTTAAAAAAACAAATAGCAGACGAATTAGCATTTGACTCACTATACAAATTAGCAAACCAATTGGAAGATGAGTTGGGTGGTGGTGCAAGTCTTGAAGAGGCAGCACAATCCCTAAATCTCAGTCTGATAAGCCAAGACAAAGTAGATAACATGGGAAGAACCCCTGAAGGGAAAATGATTAATAACTTGCCGGGCGGGGCTTTTCTTAAAGTTGCCTTTTCCACAAATGTTGGGGAGGAGAGTTTCCTTACTGAGATCGGTGATGATGGATATTTTATAGTTCGTGTGGATAATGTCATAGAACCGGCTCTCAAAAAACTAGAAAGTATTCGCGCCAAGGTTACCGAGGCTTGGAATTCTCAGCAACGTAGAAATATAGCAAAACAAAGCGGGGAAAAAATGATCAAATCCTTAAATGCTGGTGCGAACTTTACAAAATTAGCAACCGAAAAAGGGTTCAAACTAAAGCAAACAAAACCTATCAGCAGATCAGGCGAAAGTAGCAACTTATCTAGTGAGGTAGTCCGCAAACTTTTTGATGCGAAGATTGGTTTTAGCGTTGGAGGCGCAAATACTGACAGTTTTACGGTTGCAAAACTAAAACAAATTGTTACTGCTAACCCCGAAGCAAATATTAATAAACTGAAGACTACAAGCAAAAAACTCTCGGATTCTATACGTAACGACCTCTTGAGTCAGCTTGCAACTGCGCTTCAAAAAAACTACCCGGTTGAAATTAATAAACAAGCTATTAATGAATTATTTTAGCGGCTAATAGCCATGAATTATTTACCAGAAATGGCTGACTTTGAGAAATCCTATATTGCAGGTGAAACCCAAGTTGTATGGACAACTCTGGTTTCAGACCTCGATACCCCTGTTGCCGCCTTCCTGAAATTAGCAGGGGAAGAAGCCAATAGTTTTTTACTTGAGTCAGTTGAAGGTGGCGCAACGCGCGGACGCTACTCATTTATTGGATTGAAGCCAGATATTATTTGGCGATGTTTTGGCAACAAAGCACAAATCAATCGCAATCCACTTGCCAATCCCAAATCATTTGATGAATGCCATAAATCCACTATTCACTCCTTAAGATCGCTTGCAAAAGAGTCCTGCGTGGATCTTCCGCACGGGTTGCCTCCCATGGCTACTGGGCTGATCGGCTACCTGTCATACGATACAATTCGCCTAGTTGAAAATCTACCAGATGTAAACCCAGATATTCTAAAAGTGCCTGATGGAATTTTTTTACGACCAACCATCATGGCTATTTTTGATACCATTGAGGATACTGTCACACTAATCACTCCAGCACGTCCAGTCGAGGGAGAAGAACCTACACAGGCTTATGAATCCGCTATTAACCGCCTCGCCGAGACTGTTAGCCTAATGGAGAGTAGCCTGCCACAAAAATCAGATTATACTGATCACGAACCACCTGACCCAGTCTCAAATATCAAACACAATGACTTTCTTGATATGGTCAAAAAAGCCAAAGAATACATTCTCTCTGGGGATATCTTTCAAGTGGTACTTTCACAACGCTTTGCTGTACCTTTCAAATTACCGCCTTTCTCTCTCTACAGAGCACTGCGACGGCTCAATCCTTCCCCTTTTTTGTTTCATCTAAATTTTGGTGACTTTAGCATCATTGGATCAAGTCCAGAAATTCTTGTAAGAGTTCGTAACAACAAAGTCACAATTAGGCCAATTGCTGGCACTCGGCCAAGAGGTAAAACAGTAGATGAGGATCAAATTTTGGCCAACCAACTTCTAGCAGACCCAAAAGAACTTGCTGAACACCTAATGTTACTTGACCTTGGCCGTAACGATGTGGGCAGAGTTGCAAAAATAGGTAGCGTCAAAGTAACTGAAAAGATGTTAGTCGAACGCTACTCACACGTTATGCACATTGTCTCAAATGTTGAGGGTGAACTTGACCCACAATTCGATGCCTTAAAAGCCTTACTAGCAGGATTTCCCGCAGGCACAGTCTCAGGTGCGCCAAAAGTACGTGCAATGGAAATTATAGATGAACTGGAGACAGAAAAACGTGGAATTTATGCAGGTTGCATTGGCTACTTTGGTGCCAATGGGGATATGGACAGTTGTATTGCCTTGCGAACAGCCATTGTTAAAGACGACGTAATGTATGTTCAGGCTGGTGGTGGAATTGTTGCTGACAGCGACCCTGAAGCAGAATATCAGGAAAGTCAAAATAAAGCACGCGCCCTAATACTTGCCGCACAGGAAGCAGTTCGCTTTGCTAGTTTGCGAAATTAAAAGGCTTCAAAAATCACTTTTGATATAAACAAAATATGAGCATATTGTTTTTCATTTCTAACATGCTGAGAGTGATTAGATTTTTTAAAAATTATTTAATGATAACCAAATTTTTTGACAATTGTCGTTAACGGAACTAGTTGAAAACCCCTTGATTCAACACTCTCAAGCCAAGTTCGAAGGGCTTTTATAGTTACATCGCGAGGATGACCAATAGCAATAACCGCACCCACTCGACGGGCAAATCTCTCAACCTGTAACAACTTAGCATTTACAGCACTTACAGTATTTTCATGATCAAGAAAGATATTTCTCTCGACTACAGGAACACCCAACTCTTTCGCTAGATTTATGCCGACAGTTTTGTTTGAAGTACGTGAGTCCAAGAATAAAAGCCCACGACGTTTGATTTCCTTCATGACAATCCGCATTGCCTTTCTATCAGCTGTAAACTTGGAGCCCATGTGATTGTTGAGACCAACATAGGTAGAAAAACGACTTAGCCCCCAATTAAGTCGACGACGAATTTCGTCTTCACTCAAATTTATTAACAGAGCATTAGGACCGGGATCAACTTCTGTGGATCGTGGCTCCATAGATACATGCAACAACAATTCGTGGCCCATTTGCCTAGCTTTTTTAGTTTGAGCTTCAAGATTTTTAGCATACGTCAAAAATGAGAGCGTTAACGGTGCTTTGAGACTAATAGTCAATGCTGAGCGCTTACGATCAATACCCATGTCGTCTATAACAATTGCTATCATGGGTTTATTGCCATGAGTTGCAACATCAACTGCATATTTTTTCCATCTTGGTAAGGCTGTTATAGTAACAGTCGGTTTCATGGTTTTAATTGATTTGTCATCTTGTTGTAGTTCTGGGACTCTTGGCACAGAACTTGAGATTAGCGAGGGTGCAGAATATTCAACCAGTTTATTGGTGTTATCTAGAGTTATCTCCCCTTCAGGAATACTAGCTGCGAGGTTTGACTTACCGGTGAGTTGGCCTTCATCCCTAAACAAAGGTCCATCAGGTATAGCAATAATTTCCGGAGGGGGACTTTGGCTCTTATACCAGGCCTCAGGTGTGCTATTTCTTGAACTCAGGCTCTTTGTTTCAGGACCTTGGCCTTGAAAAAAATAAATAACCAGAGAGAAAATCAAAAAAGTTATAAATATGCCACTTCCGTAGGCAAGTTGGCGCTTGAATTTGAAACTTGATGGAATTTTTTCACTAACCACGTATCAAATTCCTATTTGGTACGCATATTTGCTAATGTAGCAATAAACCAAATACTTACGATAGTTGATCGCCACTTAGTAACTATTTTAAATGTTTTCAAATTAATTACTTTAAAAAAAAAATTAAGTTTGCTTCAGTCATAACATGGTCTAGCACTTGACGATAGAAGATCCTGACGGCAATGTGGGCGAGATTAAAAAATGACGCTTAATTATTATTAATGTTATACCTTAATTATATTAATGTAAATTGTTGAAATGCTTCTATTAATTGATAATTATGATAGCTTCACCTACAATCTGCTCCACTATCTTTGTGAGTTGGGTGCAGAGGTTATTGTACATCGTAATGATAGCTTAACTGTTGATGAGGCACTTGCATTAAATCCACAAGGGTTAGTCCTCTCACCAGGGCCCTGTAACCCTAACAAGGCTGGAATTTGCCTTGAGTTGTTGGCAAAAGCACCAGAAGCATTGCCCATTTTTGGTGTTTGTCTAGGCCATCAATCCATAGCCCAAGCTTTTGGTGGAAGAATTGAGCGTGCACCTCAGGCAATGCATGGAAAAATTGATACTATTAATCACAAAGGCACAGGTATATTTGAGGGAATACTCAGTCCAATCGCCGCAACCCGTTATCACTCCTTGACTGTTTTACGTGAGGGTCTGCCCAACTGCCTCAGAATCACCGCTGAAAGTCCTGATGGGGTTATACAGGGTCTATCACATAAGACTAGGCCTGTTCACGGTGTACAGTTTCACCCTGAGAGCATAGCCTCAGAACACGGGCATGACATTCTCAAAAATTTCATAAACTTGACTAAAGGAAAGCTGGCGTAATGAGTGATACTCTTAAAATTTTGATTGGAAAGGTGGCGGAAGGGAAAAGTCTGAACCAAAAAGAATCTAAAGAAGCTTTCGATATCATTATGTCCGGTGTTGCTACTGCAGCCCAAATTGGGGGTTTCCTTATGTCTTTGAGGTTGCGAGGTGAGACCATAGATGAAATTACAGGTGCTGCAATAACCATGCGGGCCAAGGCCATAAAAGTAACCGCTCCGGAAAATGCATTTGACATTGTTGGTACAGGTGGCGACGGGTCAGGCACATATAACATTTCGACTACTACAGCTATAGTCACGGCAGCTTGTGGAATTCCTATTGCAAAGCATGGAAACCGAGCGCTATCGTCCAAATCTGGCTCCTCTGATGTGCTTGCCTCCCTTGGTGTCAATCTTGAAGCAGATCTAAATCATGTAGAAATGGCAATAAAAGAGGCTAATATTGGTTTTTTAATGGCACCTCTTTACCATAAGGCTATGAAGCATGTTGGAGGACCTCGGATTGAACTTGGTACCAGAACCATTTTCAATTTACTTGGCCCCTTAACCAATCCTGCCGGAGTTAAAAATCAGTTTTCTGGGGCATTTTCAAAAGATTGGATAGTTCCCATGGCAACAGTTCTAAGAAATCTTGGTACTGAATGCGCGTGGGTCGTTCACGGATCAGATGGCCTTGATGAGCTTACAACAACTGGCTCCAGTTTTGTCGCTGAACTTAAAAACGGTGTTATCAAAACCTTTGAGGTGTCGCCTGAAGATGCCGGCATTGCCCGCACTAAACCAGAAAACTTAGTTGGCGGTGATCCTGATGTAAATGCAAAAGCTCTTATGGCTGTTCTTAATGGTGAGCATGGTCCCTATCGTGATGTTGTACTTTTCAATACGGCTGCAGCCTTGTTAATTGCCCAAAAGGCTGAAGACCTTAAAGATGGTGTAGCTAGGGCTGCATATGCCATTGATAACGGAGATGCACTGAAGACTCTCGAGCGTCTTATCGCAATTACTAACCTTTGAACAGAATTATGAGTGACGTACTGACACAAATTTGTAAAGACAAACTGGAGCACGTATTAACTAGTCGTCTTCAAAGACCGCTGATCCAGCTTGAAGAAATAGCAAGGGAAGCGTCTGCACCGCGTGGGTTCACATGTGCCCTCGAAGCAAAAAATAAGAAAGGTGAATATGGCTTAATTGCTGAAATTAAAAAAGCATCACCATCCAAAGGACTTATTCGAAAAAATTTCAATGTAAAAGAATTGGCCCAATCATATCAATCCGGTGGTGCCGCCTGTTTGTCAGTGTTAACTGATAAGCCTTACTTTCAAGGATCTGACGAGTACTTAGTCGAAGCACGTGAATCAGTTAATCTACCTGTATTGCGTAAAGATTTCATGCTAGACCCATATCAAATAGTTGAGTCACGTGCTCTGGGTGCTGATTGTATCTTACTGATCATGGCTGCCCTAGAAAATACCCAGGCACAAGAACTAGAAGCACTTTCAATTGAATTAGGGATGGATGTATTAATTGAAATTCATAATGAAAAAGAATTAGAACGTGCGCTTACACTGAAATCTCCACTAATAGGCATAAACAACCGCAATTTAAAGACGCTAGTTGTCGACATTGCAACAACTGAAGCATTGGCATCTTTGGTACCTGAAGACCGAAAATTGGTCGCTGAAAGTGGCTTAAAAAGTTCAAAAGACCTAGCCCGCATGGCCAAAGTTAAGGCCAAATGTTTTTTAATTGGCGAATCACTCATGAAGGAAGATGATGTGGAGAGCGCTACAATAAATCTTTTGAGGATTGACTATGGTTGAGCTGAAACACATTGATGAGAATGGTAATGCAATTATGGTTGATATTTCCTCAAAAAATGAAACCGAGAGGACTGCCACAGCAAAAGGCTGTATTGAGGTGCACGCAGACACCATAGCGCTTATTGAAGGTGGTGGCGTTAAAAAAGGTGATGTTCTGTCTGTTGCTCAGTTGGCGGGCATTATGGGAGCCAAACGTACTTCAGAACTTATTCCTTTGTGTCATCAACTTAATCTCTCTTCCGTAAAGGTTAATTTATCGTGTGACCCAGACCGGAGTGTGGTTGATATTGAAGCAATTTGTAAAATATGTGGCCAAACTGGCGCCGAAATGGAAGCCCTTACCGCAGTTTGTATTACTGCTTTAACAATATATGACATGTGCAAAGCCGTCGATAAAGGCATGAACATAAACAATATTCGCTTAACTCATAAAGCCGGGGGCAATTCTGGAGTCTTTGAGGCAGAATAGATGATCTGTGTAAACGAGGCGATTAAACTTTTGACAGAAAACGTCACTCTGACAGATGCGGAAGTCGTCCCCCTAAAACAATGTCTGGGCCGTGTTCTAGCAGAAGATGTAATTTCTAAAGTTTCTCACCCACCTTGCGACGTGTCCTCTATGGACGGCTATGCCCTAAAAGCAGTTGAAACCAGAAATCCTCCAGTAACCCTAAAACTGATTGGCGAATCACAGGCGGGTGGCTATTTCGAACAAACTGTTAAAACAGGTGAAACAGTTCGAATTTTTACTGGTGCCTCTCTCCCTCGAGGGACCGACGCGGTTCAAATACAAGAAAATGCCAACAGAAAAGGTGACAAGATTACAATCTATCAAAGTGTGTCTACTAATAACTTTGTTCGGGCAGCAGGTATGGATTTCATTGCGGGTGATACTATCCTTAAATCTGGAACCATATTAACTGCACGTCATCTTGGATTGGCAGCGGCCATGAATCAATCAACACTCTGTGTGAGAAAAAAACCCCAAGTAGCAATTCTTGCCACCGGTAATGAGATTGCATTACCAGGAGCTGACCTAGCACCGTCAAAAATAATTTCGTCAAATACTTTTGCGTTACATGCTTATGTCATCGCTATGGGAGGTGAACCAATTGATCTTGGAATTGCTAAGGATACTCTTGAAGATTTAGATACGTCCCTTGAGGGGGCTCTTCAATGCGATATTTTAGTTACTGTTGGCGGTATTTCCGTCGGTGATTATGATCTGGTAAAACAAGCACTTGAAAATAAGGGCCTTAAAAAAATATTTCACAAAATAGCTATGCGTCCGGGAAAACCAGTATTATTTGGTAAAATCAATAGTTTGAGCGTTTTATGTATGCCTGGCAATCCAGTTTCCACAGGAATTTGCTCCATACTTTTTCTCAAAAAAGCTCTTTACACTATGCAGGGAATAAACACTAATAACGAGCAAGCTCACACCGCCATTCTTGGTATAGACCTCGTTGAGAATGACTTACGTCAGGACTATATAAGAGCAAAACTTGAAATAAACAAAATCGGTGAGAAAATTGTTTTACCTTTTCCAAAACAAGACAGCACCCTACAAGCCTGTTTTGCTGAGGCTGATTGTCTTATAGTA
>CACKCT010000032.1:0-13567 GCA_902598645.1 Rhodospirillaceae bacterium
AGCTGGGTAACCCGAGTCACCTAAATTGAAGCTATGTCAGATATATCAGAAGATTTTATATGCGTTGGTGCAATTACCGGTGCTCGAGGTTTAAAAGGTGAAGTTAGAATTAAGAGCTTCACTAATGTACCAACTGAAATTTCAAGCTACGGCGACGTATTTGAGGAAAACGGAAGAACTAAATATCAGTTGCGAATCACCGGACAGGTGAAAGGCCAATTGTTAGCCCGTCTTAATGGGGTGGAAAACAGAGATGCCGCTGAGTCATTGAAGGGAACACGTCTATATATCCCTAAATCCGCATTACCTGAAACAGATGAGGATGAATTTTATTTTGCAGATTTGGTGGGATTGAGAGCGGACTTGGTTGACGGAGGGTATCTTGGAAAGATTAGAGGGGTGCACGATTTTGGTGCTGGTGCTATACTGGAGATTATAGATCAAGAGTCTGGGACGGTCATGGTTCCCTTTACCAGGGCCGCAGTACCCAAGGTGGATAAGATTGGTGGTAAGATTATTGTCGATCCCCCGATAGGTCTGATCGATCCAATCGATAAAGATATAGAAGATAGTGTTAAGCGATGAAAGGGACAGCTTCAAGGGTGCCTTGGATGGCGACAGTACTCACTCTTTTTAAAGATATGTTCCCAGGCTCTCTGGCCCACTCACTTGCAGGTCAGGGATTGAAAGGTGGCATATGGACACTTGAAACGCTGGACATTCGTAGTTTTGCGAGCGATAAACACCGTTCTGTTGATGACACGCCATTTGGCGGAGGACCTGGAATGGTCATGCGCGCCGATGTTATAGATTTGGCAATTGAAAAAAACAAGGCGCTAAACCCTGATAGACCCCTAATTTATCTATCGCCGCGTGGTCGCCCATTAGTGCAGGAAAGGGTTAAACAACTTGCGGCAGGACCTGGTCTGACATTACTTTGCGGACGTTTTGAAGGTATTGATGAGCGACTGAAAGAGTTTCATAAAATCCAAGAGGTAAGTATCGGTGATTTTATATTATCAGGTGGGGAGCCCGCTGCTATTGCTTTAATTGATGCTTGTGTTCGCTTATTGCCTGGAATTATGGGCTCGAAAGAGTCTAGCTTGGAAGAGAGTTTTGAGCGGGGACTACTGGAATACCCACACTATACAAGGCCTCAAATCTGGCGAGGTATAGAGGTGCCTAAAGTATTGCTCTCAGGCAACCATGGTAAGATCCAAGATTGGAGAAAACAGCAGTCTGAGAAATTGACTAAGGAAAGAAGGCCGGACCTGTGGAATCGATATGTGAAAAGGTTACAGGTATTTAATGAAAGCCGAGAAATTGGCTCATAGAACTTAGGGAAGTTAAATATGAATATTATTGAAGAGATTGAAAATGAGCAGCTGGCTAAACTAGCTCAAAAACGAGGGGCACCAGAATTTGCTGCTGGAGATACTATTCGGGTAAATGTAAAAGTGGTAGAGGGCACACGTGAGCGCATTCAAGCCTACGAAGGGGTATGTATTGCGCGTAAAAATGCTGGTCTAAATTCTTCGTTTACAGTTCGTAAAATATCCTCTGGGGAGGGGGTTGAACGGGTATTTCCATTGCATTCACCGAATATCGATGCAATCGAAGTAATTCGTCGTGGTGATGTTCGACGGGCAAAGCTTTATTATCTTCGCGGTCGCACAGGCAAGTCGGCGCGCATAGCTGAGAAGATTGATGGATACTCGGGAAAGTTGACTGCTGCTGCAAAGGCTGAGGCAGTTGCTCTCAAGGCCAAGGCTCGTGTCGCAGGTAAGACTAAATCAAAAAAAGGACAGAAAAAGGCAGCAGAGAAGGTATCGGAGGTTACAGAAAAAAATTCTACTGAGAGTTAAAATTTGCAACTGTCTTTTGCAAGCCATCAAGATAGAGAAACGGCTCTTTTAAGTTCATGAATAAGATGGGACCGTATCAATTTAGTTTGAGTAACAACGGAAAACCTTAAGAAATGCCAGAAACGTTATTTGATAAAATTTGGAAGAGTCATACTGTCGATCTTCAAGTAGATGGCACTTCTCTCTTATACATTGATCGTCATTTGGTCCATGAAGTCACTAGTCCTCAGGCTTTTGAAGGGCTTACTTCAGCCAATCGTAAAGTTCGCCGTCCCAAATTTACTCTTGCTGTTGCTGATCACAACGTGCCGACAACTGATAGATCAGAAGGTATTTCAAACGAAGATTCCCGTCTTCAGGTTGAAACATTGGAAGCTAATTGCAAAAAATTTTCTATTCCCTACTTGGGCATGGAAGATATTCGTCAAGGTGTTGTCCACATTATTGGCCCTGAACAAGGTTTTACCTTACCTGGGACTACCATAGTGTGCGGTGATAGCCATACAGCAACTCATGGAGCTTTTGGCGCACTTGCTTTTGGTATTGGAACATCTGAGGTCGAGCATGTTTTGGCAACCCAGACACTATTACAAAAGCCAGCCAAGAACATGCGTTTTAATGTTGTTGGTAAGCTATCTCTGGGAGTTTCACCAAAGGACTTGATCTTGTCAATGATTGGTAAAATTGGAACAGCTGGTGGTACGGGCTATGTAATTGAATATGCGGGAGATGCTATTAAGGCTATGAGCATGGAGGGCCGTATGACAGTTTGTAACATGTCCATTGAAGCGGGAGCGCGTGCTGGTTTAATTGCACCAGATGAAATAACTTTTGAGTATTTAAAAGATCGTCCAATGTCGCCTAAGGGTCGAAGTTGGGAGGTCGCCCTGCGCTACTGGAAAACTCTTTTTAGCGATGAAGATGCAAAATTTGATTTGGAAGTGACTTTGGATGCATCCTCATTAATACCACAGGTAACCTGGGGAACGTCTCCTGAGAATGTGTTACCTATTTCCGGCTGCGTGCCTAATCCGGCTGATGAACCAGATGAGGGTAAGCGCAAAGCTATGATTCGTGCTCTGGATTACATGGGCCTTGAAGCTGGAACATTGCTTGAGGATATTGCCATTGATCAGGTTTTTATTGGTTCATGCACTAATGGTCGTATTGAAGATTTGCGTATTGCAGCCTCTATTGCTAAAGGTAGAAAAGCAGCTGATGGTGTGGGGGTATTGGTTGTTCCTGGTTCAGGATTGGTTAAAGAACAGGCGGAGGAGGAAGGTCTTGATAAGATTTTTCTTGAAGCAGGTTTTGAATGGCGGGAAGCTGGATGTTCAATGTGCTTGGCCATGAATGACGATAAGCTTGGCCCCGGCAAACGCTCAGCCTCTACATCCAACCGTAATTTTGAGGGTCGCCAGGGTCACGGAGGGCGCACTCATCTTGTTGGTCCAGCTATGGCAGCAGCAGCAGCGATTACTGGTAAGCTGACGGACGTGCGCAAGTTAAGCGAGGAGTAAATGAGAAAATTTGACACACTCTCTGGCATTGCCGCTCCGCTGCCGCTGATAAACATAGATACTGATATGATTATTCCCAAGCAATTCTTGAAAACTATCAAGAGGACGGGCCTTGGCAAAAGTCTTTTCTTTGAGATGCGCTATGATGATAAAGGGCATGAGATTGAAACTTTTATTCTAAACCAACCTGCATATCGGGAGTCAAAAATTCTGATTGTTGGTGATAATTTCGGTTGTGGCTCGTCACGTGAACATGCGCCTTGGGCACTTCTGGATTTTGGCATTTGTTGCATAATCTCCACGTCCTTTGCTGATATATTCTACAGCAATTGCTTTAAAAATGGCATATTACCCATTAAACTACCTCAGAGCGAAGTAGATATGTTGATGAAAGATGCAGAACTAGGTGCTAAAACCACAATCAGTATTGATCTGAATTCCCAGAAAATTATTTTGTCGGATGGTAGTGAAACCTTCTTTGAGATTGATTCCTTCAGAAAACATTGCCTTCTCAATGGTTTGGACGATATAGGTTTGACCTTGGAAAAAGAAGAAAAGATTGGTGTCTACGAAGAAAAAATGAAAGTCAGCTATCCTTGGCTTTAAATTTAAGAAACAAGAGAAACTGGTAATATAACATGTCAGCGAACAAAAAACTGCTGGTCTTGCCTGGTGACGGTGTGGGCCCTGAAGTAATGACTCAGGTCGTTAATATCACGGAATGGATGGCAAAAAAACGCACAATTAGCTTTGATGTCTCTGAAGGCCTTATCGGTGGTGCTTGTTATGATGCTCATAGGTGTGCCTTAACCGATGAGACCGTTGCTGACGCTATGAATGTAGATGCCGTCTTACTGGGCGCTGTTGGCGGACCTAAGTGGAATGATGTGGCACGGGAGAGCCGTCCTGAATCTGGCTTGTTGCGCATACGTAAGGAAATGGATCTCTATGCTAACCTACGCCCTGCCATTGTTTTTGATGCTCTTCTTGAAGCTTCAACCCTTAAACCTGATGTTATTAAGGGTCTCAACATCATGATTTTACGCGAGTTAACAGGTGGTGTCTACTTTGGTGAACCGCGAGGTACGGATGTACTGCCCGACGGTACTCGACGCGGCTTTGACACACAAGTGTACACGGATAGTGAAATTGAGCGTATTGTTCGTTTGGGTTTTGAAATGGCAAAAAAAAGCGACGGTAGGTTGACTTCGGTCGAGAAATCTAACGTTATGGAGTCTGGCATGTTTTGGCGGAAGATAGTGACTAAACTTCATGAGGATTATTCAGATGTTGAATTAAGTCATATGTATGCTGATAACTGTGCTATGCAGATGGTGCGCAATCCAAAACAATTTGACGTTATTGTTACCGACAACCTTTTTGGAGATCTTCTTAGTGACGTGGCCGCAATGCTGACAGGGTCTCTTGGGATGTTGCCCTCTGCTTCTCTGGGCGAAGTTGATGACAGTGGTCGCCGTCGGGCCCTTTATGAACCTGTGCACGGTTCTGCACCTGACATAGCCGGTAGGGATTTGGTCAATCCTTTGGCAACGATTTTAAGTTTTGCAATGTGTTTGCGCTACTCCTTCGATATGGTCGAAGATGCCACTCTGATTGAACAAGCAGTGCAGAATGTCCTAAAGGGGGGGTTACGCACTAGTGATATTATGTCTGAAGGTATGAAAAAAGTGTCTACTACTGTAATGGGTAAGGCAGTAATTGCTGAGTTGGAAAGGTTGACAGGTTAATTCCTGTTTTATCAATCTTATACGGTTATTAGTGACCTGATCACATTATGGATACAGAACAATGTGTATTGAGATGTTCAAAAATAGGAAGAAAACAATCACTAACTACTAGCTTGGGCAGTTTTTGTTTTTGAACAAAAAAGCCCGCGGTAATATCCAGCGGATCTTTTGTTTTTTTGGTGATTGGCAACTCAAAGTAGCTATAAATTACAGAATAAAATGGAGATAAAAATGGGCTATACAGTTGCAGTTGTTGGAGCCACTGGAAATGTGGGCCGGGAAGTGCTCAATATCTTGTCTGAACGCAATTTCCCTGCCGATGAAGTAATAGCTTTGGCATCAGAACGTTCTGTAGGTTCGGAACTTTCTTATGGCGAAAATGATGTTTTAAAAGTTGAAAATCTTGCGACTTTTAATTTCGACGGTGTCGACATAGTTTTATCTAGTCCAGGTGCTGATGTTTCAGCCAAATATAGTCCAAAGGCTGCGGCTGCTGGCGCAGTTGTTATTGACAACACATCTCATTATCGAATGGATCCTGATGTGCCTCTTGTTGTTCCGGAAGTAAATCCTCAAGCAGTAAGTGACTACAAGAAAAAAGGAATCATAGCCAATCCAAACTGTTCAACTATTCAATTACTTGTTGCTTTGAAGCCTCTTCATGATCTTGCAGAAATTAAACGTGTTGTTGTTGCAACATATCAGTCTGTTTCTGGAGGGGGCAAGGAGGCGATGGACGAATTATTCAATCAGACCCGTGGCATTTACGTCAACGAGGCGGCTAGTTCTAATAGGCAAGTTTTTACTAAGCAGATTGCATTTAACACAATTCCCCACATAGATAAATTTATGGATGACGGACAAACTAAAGAAGAGTGGAAAATGGTGGTGGAAACAAAAAAAATTCTCGATCCTAAGATAAAGGTGACTGCTTCGTGTGTTCGTGTGCCCGTATTTATTGGCCATGCTGAAGCAGTCAATATTGAATTTACTAGGCCTATCGCTGATTTTGAGGCTCGCAAGGCATTGCAGAGTGCCCAAGGTGTTACAGTTGTTGATCACAGGACAGATGAGGGCTACGTCACACAAGTGGAATGCGCTGGTGAGGACGCTGTATACGTAAGCCGTATTCGCAATGATCCAACTATTGATAACGGTCTTAATCTTTGGGTGACCTCTGACAACCTTAGAAAAGGAGCTGCTCTCAACACGGTCCAGATTGCAGAGGAGCTAATTAAATATCACTTAAAAAGATAATAATAGATGTTTGCAATGCTGTTCATTAAGCAAAGACCTCTTTTTTCTTGGGGCTGTAGCTTTCTTACAGATTTGCATTATGGTAAGTAGTTAGCCAAATTATAAATGAACAATTTTTTGTTTCAGGAGAGACTATATGCCCACAATTCAGCGCCCTCGACGGAGTGTTCTTTATATGCCTGGGTCTAATGCCCGGGCCCTAGAAAAGGGTCGTAATCTTAACGCTGATGTTCTTATTTTTGATCTGGAGGATGCAGTCACACCTGATGCTAAAGAAACAGCACGCAATCAAACTTTAAATGCCCTGAGTGAGGGAGGTTATGGGCATCGTGAACTTATAGTAAGAGTAAATGCAATAGATACACCCTTTGGTCAAAAAGATATCGCAGCTATGTCTACGTCTGGTGCACATGGGCTTTTGTTGCCAAAAGTGGGTGGTGCTATTAACGTGCAGGAAGCGGATGCATTGATGGTCGCCTCAAAGGCGCCTGATGATATGACTTTATGGACTATGATGGAAACTCCATTGGGAATTCTCCACAGCGAAGAAATTGCCTTTTCCAGTAACCGTATGGGGGGGTTTGTACTTGGAACATCAGATTTAGCGAAGAATTTACACTGTAGGCACACACGTGACCGCCTACCAATGAACACAGCATTGGGGCTTTGCATCCTCGCAGCCCGCGCTGCAGGAATTGCAATTTTAGATGGGGCCCATGTTGATCTCTCTGATAGTGAGGGTTTCGAATATTCCTGCCGCCAAGGTTTAGAAATGGGTTTTGATGGTAAAACCTTGATACATCCTAAGACTATTGAGACAGCTAATTCCATATTTTCGCCATCTGAGGATGAGTTAGTGTGGTCGAAAAGAATTATTGCGGCTCACGGGCAGGCGAAAAAGGATGGCCAAGGAGTAATAGTTATTGAAGGTAAGGTTATTGAGGAGTTGGATGTGCAAAATGCAGAGCGACTGGTGGCCCTTGCTAATGCAATTTCGGCTACTGAAGGGAAGACAGGTTAATTCAGACAGAAAACTTTGGTTGTATTTATCCACAAGGACTTTTGTTTTGGTTGAAAGAACATTATTTTTTTTCAGATGAAGCTCTTATCCGTGATTGAAAAATATTTTTATCCTTGCTTTTTATGGAGGTGGTCTTGGGAGGTCAGAGACCAAAAAATAAGGTTGTAAATTATGCCTAAGAAAAAAATAATCTCCAAAACTCAAAGCATACGCCCGCTATCTCCCCACCTTCAGATTTATAGCCCACAAATAACATCAATATTATCAATATTGCATCGTATAACGGGAGTAGCACTAACATTTGGTACGGTATTTCTGGCCTACTGGCTGTCAGCTGCAGCATACGGTCCTGATGCATTTGAAAGAGCGCAAAGTTTTATGGGATCTTGGTTTGGACAATTAGTTTTGTTAGGTGTTTGTTTCTCGATATTTTATCACCTTTCCAATGGTATTCGCCATTTGGTCTGGGATGCAGGTTATGGCTTTAAACTACCCGCATTACGAATAACAGGGGTATTGGTTTTACTTGCTACTTTTGTATTGACCATATTGACTTGGCTTTTAGCTTATAAATATGCAGGTATTTTATGAATAAAATGATCTACATGCATGCCAGCTTTGCAATTATTTCTTAAGTTGAAACATGTATCCCACTTTAAGTGGTGATATTTTTATACTAAATACTTAATCTACATTTTATTTGGAAATGTATGGGATTGTAATTATTGGAAAGTCAAACTCCTTCTTCTCAGTCTACTGATTTGAACCGTGACAAAAAGAGCGGGGTAGTACATTGGTGGAGTCAAAGAATCAGCGCATTAATTCTAGCTCCATTAATGTTATGGTTTATTTTTTCGGCCCTTAGTTTAGTCGGGGCAGACCACGCTATCTTCGTAACTTGGTTGTCCACTCCAATCAACACCGCTATTATGGCGTTGTTAGTGGTAACTCTTTTTTTTCATAGCCAACAGGGGATGAAGGTAATTGTTGAAGACTACATTCACAATGTAATATTGAGATCTGCTACATTACTTTTAATTAAAATCTTCGCTTACATTTGTGTTATTTCCTCACTGCTCGCAATTTTTTTAATTGCTTTGTAGAAGACAAATAATATGGCTACTAAGACTAATGCGTACGAAATAATTGATCACAGACACGACGTCCTAATCATAGGTGCAGGAGGAGCTGGTCTTCGCGCGACTCTTGGCATGTCTGACGCAGGGCTGCAAACGGCTTGTTTAACCAAAGTCTTTCCCACAAGAAGTCATACTGTAGCTGCCCAAGGTGGAGTTGGGGCTGCTTTGGGTAATATGTCAGAAGACTCTTGGCGGTGGCACATGTATGATACAGTAAAAGGGGCAGATTGGCTTGGTGATCAAGATGCAATTGAATACATGTGTCGCGAGGCGGTCCCTGCTGTGCGTGAACTTGAGCATTTTGGTGTGCCATTCTCTCGAACAGAAGATGGAAGGATCTATCAGAGGCCTTTTGGCGGACATATGCGTAATTTTGGAGAAGCTCCAGTACAACGAGCCTGTGCGGCTGCCGATCGAACAGGCCATGCAATCTTACATACACTCTATCAACAGTGTATTAAGCGTGATTCTGAGTTTTTTGTTGAGTTTGTAGTTATTGACCTTGTGATGAATGATGAGGGTGGTTGCTGCGGTGCCATCGCTTGGAATCTTGATGATGGTACTCTACATCGCTTCAATGCGCAGACTACTGTTTTGGCAACTGGAGGATATGGCCGTGCATATTTTTCTTGTACCTCAGCACACACTTGTACTGGTGACGGTAACGGCATGGTGGCTCGGGCTGGATTAGCATTACAGGACCACGAATTTGTGCAGTTTCATCCAACTGGAATGTACGGATCTGGTTGTTTAATTACTGAGGGCGCACGTGGTGAGGGTGGGTACCTATCTAACTCAGCAGGTGAGCGATTTATGGAACGTTACGCACCAACTGCGAAGGATCTTGCTTCACGAGATGTAGTGAGCCGTGCAATGACCATTGAAATTCGTGAGGGTCGTGGTGTAGGGGAGGGCAAAGATCATATCTTTCTTCACATGGAACATTTGGGTGAGGATTTACTGTTACAAAGGCTCCCTGGCATCGTGGAGTCTGCAAAAATTTTTTCTGGTGTTGACGCAAGTCGTGAGCCAATTCCAGTGCTGCCAACAGTTCATTACAACATGGGTGGTATCCCTACTAACTATCATGGTGAAGTCTTGCGTCCATCTGAAAAAGAACCAGATGCTATCGTTTCTGGTCTCATGGCTATTGGAGAGTGCGCCTGTGCTTCTGTTCACGGTGCAAACCGTCTTGGTACCAATTCATTGCTGGATATCATTGTTTTTGGGCGTGCAGCAGCAAACAAGGCTTGTGAGACAATCAAACCAGGAGCCATTCCTAAACCAATTTCGGTTTGTGAAACAGAACGTTCTATCGATCGTTTTGATCGGCTTCGCTTTGCCAATGGTTCTATTAAGACAAGTGAAATCAGAGTTAATTTACAACGTGCAATGCAGCGTGATGCTTCGGTTTTCAGGACACATGAAAGCTTGACAGAGGGTTGCGCAAAGGTTGACGAGATCGCCGTTTCAATGGCCCAAATTAAAGTTGCGGATAATTCTTTGATTTGGAATTCAGATCTTGTTGAAGCATTAGAGCTTGAAAATCTTATAGCTTGCTCGCAAGCAACAATTCATTCGGCAGTCGCACGAGAAGAGAGTCGGGGCGCTCATGCTCGAGAAGATTTTCGAGAAAGGGATGATATAAATTGGATGAAACACTCACTAGCTTGGATAGATGAAAACGGTAAGGTCTCTCTCACGTATCGCCCAGTCCATACATGGACAATAAATGATGATGTGGATTATATCGAACCAGCGATTAGGATGTATTGACGTGGCAGATTTTAATCTTCCAAAGAATTCTAAAATCACCAATGGCATCAGTCATCAGGTGGCATCGAAAGCAAAACGTGTAAAAGTCTTCAAGATATATCGTTATGATCCAGACGGTGGCAAGAACCCGCGTCTTGACACATTTGAGGTTGATCTCGACAAGTGTGGTCCTATGGTGCTTGATGCACTAATAAAAATTAAGAATGAGATAGATGCAACACTCACATTTCGTCGGTCATGCCGTGAGGGTGTTTGCGGATCTTGTGCTTTTAACATTGACGGCACAAACACGCTAGCTTGCATCAAGGCGATATCTGATATTAAAGGAGAGGTAAAAATTTACCCATTGCCGCACATGCCGGTCATAAAAGATTTAGTGCCAGACTTGAGTGTCCCTTATAAACAATACGCCTCGATTAGACCTTGGCTTAGTGCAGACAAGACAGATCAGCAAAAAGAGAGGTTACAAAGTCCAGCAGAAAGAGCCAACCTTGATGGTTTGTGGGAGTGTATATTATGTTTTTGTTGCCAGACATCTTGTCCAAGCTATTGGTGGAACGGTGACCGTTATCTTGGTCCGGCTATTTTGTTGCAGGCATACCGTTGGATAGCCGATAGTCGTGATGATGCTGCCGCCAAGCGTCTTGAAGATTTAGATGACCCATTTAAACTATACAGATGTCACACAATAATGAATTGTACAAATACCTGTCCAAAGGGGTTAAACCCGGGAAAAGCAATTGCAGAAATTAAGAAAGGTATTGTGAAACAACATCTACGATAAGCATTTTAATCTTTTGCAGTTATTATAAGTTTGTTCTGACATAGCCATCAAATGTCCTAGGTTCTCTCTAATTACCATTTTGTAATACGTATTACCCAACTGTGCATAAGTTTCTCGATCAATCTTAGGTAAAATATTTTTGTGGTATTTAATTTTTATCCCTATGATCTATGAGAATTTCATGTGAGTTTAATTCATCATGTTGCAAAGCCCGCTTAGCACCTACCACTTGATGTTGCAGGCTCAGGAATTACGTCCAGATCCGAGCCAAGCGCTTGCGGTGGAAAAACTGCAAGGTCTTTACTTGAAACTGAAAAGCACTGAGCGTTATAGAAAATTGAAGGGCTGGAGAAATTGGTTTGGTTTAGGTAGGAGATCAGAAAAGTTACCCAGAGGTTTGTACATGTTTGGGGGAGTCGGTAGAGGAAAATCGATGTTAATGGATCTATTTTTTAATACTGCACCTGTAAAGAAAAAACGTAGAATTCATTTCCACGAGTTTATGCAGAACATGCATGATCGTTTGAATAATTATCGTAAATCTAATGGCAAAAGTGACGACCCAATCCCACTAATTGGAAAGGACTTTGCTGAAGAAGTATCTTTACTTTGTTTTGATGACTTTCAAGTTCATGATATAACGGATGCGATGATTTTGTGCCGACTATTTGAAGTTTTGTTTGAAGAGGGTGTAGTTGTTGTGTTGACCTCAAATCGTCCACCATCTGATCTTTACAAGGATGGCTTGCAACGGGCCTCTTTTTTGCCTTTCATAGCTTTGGTAGAAAAAAAGCTTGACCTGTTCTTGCTCGATGGTCCTAAAGATTACCGTCGAGAAACCATACAAAAAACGGGTACGTATTTAGTGCCAAATGACAAAAATGCAAATATTACCCTCAAGCTTCTATATGAACGTTTAACTCGTGAATCAAAAGTGAAGCATGATCCCATAGTTGTTAATGGCCGAGAATTAGATTTGCCAATGGCGGCAGATAGTATTGCACTTAGCGATTTTGACTCATTGTGTAGTACAACTCTTGGCCCAGCAGATTATCTTGCTATTGCAAATAATTTTCACACTCTGATAGTTTGCAATATCCCAAGATTGGGTCCAGAATCTAGAGATAAAGCCAAGCGCTTTGTTACCTTAATCGATGCACTTTACGATTATAGTGTGAAGTTAGTATGTTCAGCAGAAGTGTTGCCATTGGAGCTTTATATTGAAGGAGATGGGGCATTTGAATTTGAACGGACAGCCTCAAGATTAATTGAAATGCAATCAGAAGATTATCAGTACAGAGAGCACATTACCAAAAACGCTCAGAACCCTGTACAAAAATGAATTAGTGATTAAATCAAAAAGATGAGGAGCAGTTGATTGGCTAGTTTTGTTGCATTACCGGGTCCAGGTGCAAAAAAAAGAGTTGAGGTTGATTTTAATCTTGAAGCCGGAATAAACAACCTGCGGCGTGAAAAAAACGCTATTATTCTCGCTCATTATTATCAAGATTCTGAACTACAGGACATTGCTGATTTTGTTGGTGACTCCCTGGATTTGTCGCGAAGGGCTGCTGATACCAAGGCTGATGTTATAGTTTTTTGTGGTGTTCGATTTATGGGGGAGGTTGCTAAAATCGTCAATCCCAAACGTACAGTGTTATTACCAGATGCTGATGCGGGTTGCTCTCTAGAGGAAGCCTGCCAACCTGACGATTTTAAGTGTTGGCGTGAAGCACACCCTGATCATATCTCTTTGACTTATATAAACTGCTCTGCAGAGGTAAAGGCACTCTCCGATATCATTGTTACATCTTCTAACGCTGAGGCTGTAATAAATCAAATCCCAAAAAATAAGCCAATTTTGTTCGCTCCAGATAGGCATCTAGGAAGTTTTCTGATGAAGAAGACGGGACGTGACATGATCCTGTGGCCTGGTAGCTGTGTTGTACATGAGGAATTTTCCGAAGAACTTCTTCTTCAAATGAAGGCAGAGTACAAGGGGGTTCCAGTTGCTGCACATCCAGAATGTCCGGAAGCAATTCTAGACCTAGCGGATTATGTAGGGTCCACAAAGGGTATACTAAATTTTGTTTCAAATGAGGACTCAAATAATTTTATTATTGCTACGGAACCCCACATTATTCATCAAATGCAGAAAGAAAATCCTGGCAAGACTTTCATTGCCGCAAAGGGTGTAAGTGAAGCTCGAGAGTCTGACGCTTGTCCGTGTACTCACTGCCCTTTTATGGCGCTTAACTCAATGGAAAAACTCTATCTTGCCCTAGTCAATAATGCTCCACGTATCGAGATTGATGAGGATTTGCGCCTTTGCGCCTTGAAACCCATAAAGCGGATGTTAGAAATGTCTCCCAAGGCAAAAGGTACTACGTCGCATGCTGCGGAGTAATTAAGTGATTTTTCCAGATCAGATTGCTATAAGCCGCATAATTGAAAACG
>CACKCT010000033.1:0-12553 GCA_902598645.1 Rhodospirillaceae bacterium
ACCAATACCTTTAGCAACATCTTGAACATCGGCTCCAACCTTTTCGCAAAGATCAGCTATTTCATTAATGAAAGTAATCTTCATGGCTAAAAACGAATTGGCAGCATATTTGATTAACTCTGATGTTTGTAGTTGGGTAAATAAAATTGGTGTCTCGATAAGAAAAAGTGGACGATAAAGATTACGCATAACTTTTTGTGCTCGCTCACTATTGGAGCCAATGACAATTCGATCAGGCCGCATAAAATCGTTAATTGCGGACCCTTCACGCAAAAATTCTGGGTTAGAGACCACATCAAAGTCTGCATTTGGGCAAGATGCTTGAATGAGTTCTTCAACTTTTTGACCAGTACCAACAGGTACTGTCGATTTGGTAACAATAACGGTATAGCCATCTATAGCCTCAGCAATTTCACTAGCTGCAGAAAAAACATTGGATAAGTCTGCATGGCCGCTAACTGGGTCAGTCGGTGTACCTACACAAATAAAAATTGCATCCGCACCACTAACAGCAACCTTAATATCGGTTGTAAATCGCAAACGACCTGCCTTAACATTCTTTAAGAATAGATCATCGAGGCCAGGTTCAAAAATGGGTATGTTACCAGCGTTCAGGTCATCAATTTTATCTTGTTGCTTATCAACACAAGTTACATCAACACCAAATTCAGAAAAACAAGTCCCTGAAACTAATCCCACATAACCTGTTCCGATCATAACTACTCGCATCGCAATTCCCTATTTATATTTTTTTAGAAACTTGCGGGTACCATCGCTTAAATCATCACGAGAAATAGCAAAGGCAATTTGGGCTTCCAAAAACCCTAGTTTGGAACCGCAGTCAAATCGTTTTCCCTCAAAGCGCATGCCATGTAAAGAAGTTGTGTCAATGGTCTTAGCCAAAGCATCGGTTAACTGAACTTCTCCTCCCGCCCCCTCTTCTTGTGTCCTCAAGTAATAAAAAATTTCTGGCTGTAATATATAACGGCCAATAATGCATAGGTTTGATGGAGCTTGATGGGGTTCTGGCTTTTCTACTAAACCAATAGCTCTTGCTAATTGGCCATCATCCTCGACAACATCCAAAATCCCATATTGATTTGTTTGCTCAATAGGCACTTCTTCACTAGCAACAATATTACCACCAATTTTACTGTAAACTTCCATCATCTGTTTAAGACAACCAGGCTTTGCCATAATTAAATCATCCGCTAAAATTACTGCAAAAGGCTCGTCAGCAATAAAATGTCGAGCGCACCATACTGCATGACCTAATCCAAGGGGTTGTTGCTGCCGAGTTGAAGATATTTGCCCCGGTTTTGAAATAACATCCTGTATTTGTAACAAAATTTCTTTCTTACCATGAGCTCTTAGTGACTGCTCTAGTTCAAAGCTGTGATCAAAATGGTCAAGAAGAACCGTTTTTCCACGTCCCGTAACAAAGATGATTTCCTCAATTCCTGCCTCACGAGCCTCCTCAACAGCATACTGTATCAACGGTTTGTCTACGATTGGCAACATTTCCTTGGGCATAGCCTTTGTTGCAGGCAAAAACCTCGTACCCAAACCGGCAACTGGAAAAACTGCCTTCATTACTGGCTTATGCATATAAAATCCCTGAATTTACCGTTTTAGAATTAACGTAACGGCACTTATTTTTGCATTTTTGACATACCTTAGGAGCCGGCGCAACCTTCTGGTCTCTTATGACAGTAAAACGTCTTTAGCACGATTTATCTTTGCGGCTAGGTAGGTTGAGCCACCATGGTCAGGATGTAGCCCTGCTATAAGTTTATGGTGTGCCCTTTTTATCTCCTCCGGACTTGCCCCTTCCTCAAGGCCAAGTATTTCTAAAGCCTCACTACGGTCCATTTGTTCTTTAAAAGAATTATTACCAGATTTTGCACCATTACCCCACCCAGCCACGCGTGAGAAATAACTAAAAATAGAGGCCGCCATCCGAAAGCGCGCAAGCCATACTAATAATACTGGTAGACCAGCAAACGCCCAATTCAAACGACCACTTATGGCTAAAAATGATACACTTGCGATGATTAACCCAAACGATAGCCATTTTAATGCCTTCAAAAGAGCTTTTGGATCTGCGTTGATGTACCAACGTAGAAATACAAGAAGTCCAATTAAGAGGCATATCCCCACAATTAGGTAAATCAACATGACCAACCTGGATTTTTACTTAAGATTGTAAAATTGGATGCTTTCTTAAAATTATCTTTATAAATCATTTTTTAGCATCGTACTAATAAGTTAATGACAGCGACTTTTTACATTATTTTTGACAAATAAGAAGCGAATTTTCTATTCGGTGTAGAGCTTACCAAACTCAGTACCTATGCCCAATCTATGGCTAGGGACTAGATGTTTATAACCAAGAATTTTAACTGTCATTTTAATACACAGCTCTTTAATACACAGCTCTGAGAAAATAATTATCTCTAATTGATAATCCAGATACCCAGAGCTCATTACAGTTTCAAAAAAGTTTATTTTATATTGTTTTGGATCAAAAATGAAGTTTAACAAAAGAATTGAAAGTAATAAAAGAAGAGTTAGTTTCTTATATCGAATTTGGGAAAAACGCTATAACAAAAAAATTCTTTACTCTAAAAGTACTTTTTCTGTACTGGGTCTTAATTCAAGTAATATTGATTGCATCTATTAGACACCGGACTTCTTGACGTGCTGATATGTGTGATAAACTTAGTTTCTTGGGTGCTATCATCTCTAAACTATCCATCATAGTCAGGCCAAGTAGAAAAAGTTCACGATAAATTACACGTTCTCCAAAACCCGAGACTTGACGAAAACCAATACGTGCAGATAAGTCAATTAACAAACGCTCCAGCAATTGTTTATTTTGCGCGTCTAAAGGACTTAAACGGTTCCTCATCACAATCCAATCTATGGAGCCACCATCTCGCATGGCTTTGAGTTTTCTCTGCTGCCAAACCAATTCAGAGTAATGGCTTGGTTTCTGAACTTTTAAGCTTGTAGGATCAACGCGAGCAAGTACATCAAGATCAATCAAGCTATCATTAAGTGGGGTTATAAGAGTATCAGCAAAAGAATGGCCAAGTCTAGCCAAGACGCTGTCCGTTCCGGGTGTATCAATCACAATGACATCATTGACCTCAGATAACTCAGTTATAGTGTCTGATAAGCGTTCTTCATCCTCAACACCCGCTGCTTCACGGTTTCTCATCATACTGTGCTCAATAGCACGAATCTCAGGCAAAGGTAGATCTATGGACTTATCAATAATCAACTGCTGACGATTTGATAGATAATTTGATAAGGTTCCCTGACGAGAGTCGAGGTCAATGCAGGCAACCTCAAACCCATCCAGAAGCAAGCCAATCACCAAATGCATTGCCGTGGTGGACTTACCACTACCTCCTTTCTCGTTCCCTATAACTATCACATGAGGGCGCCTGGTATTCATAATATTAAAATTTACCTATAAGATTCTTACAAAATTTTAGTGTGGCTTGTTAGCTCTGACAAATGGTCATGACATATTTATTATGGCCTAACTCAATATAATCGATAAACTATTATTATTTCTCAGATAAGGACATAGTGAATGAAATTGTTGGTAACGGGAGGTGCTGGTTTTATAGGCTCTGCCTTAATTCGCAATGCAATTGCTGCCGGTCGAAAAGTTGTAAATGTAGATAAACTTACTTATGCATCTAGTCTTGGCTCACTTGTTAATGTTGCAAACAGTAAACATTATCAATTTGAAAAGGTTGATATCTGTGTGACAGGAGCCATGGCACAGCTTTTGGCAAAGCACAAACCTGATGCAGTAATGCATTTGGCAGCAGAGTCCCACGTGGATCGTTCTATCGATAAACCCTCAGAATTCATTCAAACAAATATAGTTGGCACCTATCAATTACTTGAAGCAACACGAGAATATTATAATTCTCTAAGAGGTGAGAAAAAAAATAATTTTCGATACCACCATGTATCAACAGATGAAGTATTCGGATCACTGAGCATGGATGAGCCTGCCTTCACCCCAAACACTCCCTATGACCCACGCTCACCCTATTCTGCAAGCAAGGCTGCATCAGATCACCTTGCCCTTTCCTGGTTTCACACATATGAGTTACCAGTAGTATTAAGTAATTGCTCAAATAATTACGGTCCCTTTCAGTTTCCAGAAAAATTAATCCCACTAATGATCATCAACGCCTTAAATAAACATCCTCTGCCCATTTATGGTAATGGTGAAAACGTGCGCGATTGGTTGCACGTTAATGATCACGCAACTGCATTACTTAGAGTACTAGACTATGGTAAACTTGGTGAAAGTTACCTTGTTGGTGCCAATGCTCAACACAGTAACATCGATGTAGTAAGAGCCATTTGCACTTTAATGGATGAAGCTCAAGGCTTTGGACCACACGAAAACCAAATCACTTTCGTAAAAGACCGTCCAGGTCATGATCACCGTTACGCAATTGACGCAACTAAAATCCGTAATGAGCTTGACTGGCAACCATCCATAAGTTTTGAAGAGGGATTGAAACAAACCGTCCATTGGTACCTTACCAATCAGGAATGGTGGCGACCTCTCATGAAAAAGAATCATTTTGGAAAACGATTAGGCCTTGGAACATGAAAAAGGAAAATTTAAATGAAGGGGATTATTTTAGCTGGTGGCTCTGGCACTAGGCTTTACCCAGCCACCCGGGTTGTTAATAAGCAACTTTTAACAATTTATGATAAGCCGATGATCTATTATCCATTATCAGTTTTGATGCTAGCAGGGATCCGGGAGACACTTATTATCAGCACTCCAACTATGCTACCTTTATTTGAAGACCTGTTAGGCAACGGTTCTGACATTGGAATAAAAATCGAATATGCAATACAAGAAAAACCAAAGGGTATAGCAGATGCATTCATCATTGGACGAAATTTTATAGGAAATGACAACTGTGCTCTAATTCTGGGAGATAATATTTTCTATGGCCATGGCTTTGTACATTTACTTGAAAAGGCAACTGCTTGCCGATCAGGAGCGAGCATCTTTGCTTATTGGGTAGCAAATCCAGAAGAGTATGGCGTTGTAGATTTGGATGAGAATGGGAACGCAACCAAGTTAGTTGAAAAACCCCTGAACCCAACCTCGAACTGGGCCGTTACTGGCCTATATTTCTTTGATAATCAAGTTTGTAAAATCGCTTCGGAGGTAATGCCATCAGCACGTGGTGAATTGGAAATAACTGACATAATTCGAACTTATATGGAAAATAAAGAATTAAGTGTTGAATTATTGGGAAGAGGTTTTGCATGGCTTGATACGGGGACCCACGATACCTTGTTGCAGGCAAGTCAATTCGTTCAGACTGTCGAACACCGTCAAGGTCTAAAGATAGCTTGCCTTGAAGAAATAGCATACCACATGAACTTCATAGACTTAATTCAATTCAAGAGATTGGCCAATGATAAATCAGAGAGCGCTTATGGCCAATACTTGTTGGATGTTGCAAGTGAAGTTGAGGACAACAAAGCAGGATCTTGAGGAAGAGATAATTTTCTCACCCCTATTGCGATCCTTTTAAGCCTCACAATAAATTCTTAGTTACAACTTTGAAACACGACGTGTACTGCATTGTCACTAGAAACAGAGCTTTTCTAATAGAACTTTTAATATCTATATTCAAAACACTTGGTATATATGACATTATTAATTTAATAATTTTCCACCAAACTTAAACTTTTCCTCTTTAGATTTTAAGTAAATTGCCAACAGACTTTGAAGATATATACTTTGGTATGTTAAAAGAGATTCCTTTATCCCTAACAAGATGCTCAGAATGGTTTGTTTCAGAATAATAATTCCCCTTTTATTGTTGACATGCCTCATAGATGTTCCAACAACAGCACAGGAAAAAGGAACAACTATTCAAGGACGCACAGAAGAAGAAGTGGAAATTGAAATTGAGCGGGGTGAAGACGGACCTCTCCTTGACTTTCGTGAGCAGTTGCGCATCTTCATTCAAAGAATTTCAACATATGCCCGCTCAGAAAATCCAAATTTTGTTGTAATAGCAATGGGAAGTCCGGAACTTTTGACGAAGATTGATATTATAGATATTGAGAAAATTTCAACCGCTCGTACTTATATTAAATCCATTGATGGAATACTTATTGATGGACTTTTCTTTGGACAAGATGAAGTTGGAGAAGCAACTAAACCAGAAAAATTAGAAAAAATATTAAATTATGTGAGACTCGCCAAAAAAAATAATCTCAATGTTATGGTTATGGATTATGTAAATAGCGTTCAACAAGCCGAGCAGGCATATATCTTCAGCCAAGAACTTGAACTAACCCCTTTTGTTGCCAATGCCAAGGGTGAGGATTTAAATTCAATTCCTACCTTTCTAAAAACCCCATATAAGGAGAACTCTAAGAGCATCCTATCCATGGTAGATGCCAAAAATTTTCTTTATCTTGGAGACTCATCCAGTTTTGGGCGCCAAGATGAATTCGCCTTGAGGATTCATGATACCAATTACGATATTGTTGCCGTTAACATAATGCATGGCCGTCTACCTCTAAGCAGACAAGCTGTAGAAACATTGAAATACAAGAAACTTGGATCAAAAAGGCTTGTATTAGCCCATGTTGACATAGGGTCTGCAGCCTCTCACGATTACTTTTGGCAAGATAGCTGGCGCGAAGGATCCCCTACATGGATTAGTGGGCCTACTAAGGAAAATCCGGATCGCCACTTCATTCAGTATTGGCACCCTGAATGGCAAAGTATCATCTTCGGTGATACCAATTCCTACATCTATGGTCTCATTGCGCAGGGATTTGATGGTGTGATTTTGACTGGATTAAACTCCTATAAATACTTCTTAGGCGATGATGAGAAGGATGATGGATGAGAGATAAACAGCATAGAATTAGTTCAGCATTTTGTAATGAAAATACTCAAAAAGACGGTTGAGGAATTAGTTCAAACACAAACCCTTCTTCGCTAAGAAAACGACTTGAAATAATGGAAATAGCATCAGCTTCACACTGTGCTGTGACATTACGAATTTGAACATCAGCCCATTGGTCATCAAAAAAATGATGGTGTAGGTTTTGCTTAACCAAAGCTCGTACAGTTTTATTATAAACGCGTACTTCAAAAAGTTGATTTCTACTGTCAGGAATTTGTAGCATTCTTTTGACCTATACAATTGATGTTTTCACACACCGAATTCACTAAGGTGATTAACATTTATCTGCATCACCAAAGAAGATTAGTTTTGAATTCAATTTATTATGAAAACGTAAAAAAAAATCATTAATAAAGAATTTATGACTGAAGCTACCAAGTCCACAGAACTATTAGAGGGTTGATGGTAAACTGTTTAAGACTGACAAAAATCACAGAAGTACACCGCTCGTCCAGATATATCCATTCGAGATATCTCACCGTGGCATTTTGGACAGTGCGTTTTTTTATAAATATTTAAGTTTTCTCTGTTATTATTTTTTTTTGCCTCAAGATTAGTAACAATTTTATTCCGTTTAGCACCAATCTCCAAAAGAGTTCGGGCATCCTCCCAAAGATCTTTTAGTTGATATAAACTTAGCTCTCTGCCAGCTACCTCAGGATGAATTCCTTGACGCCAAAGAAGCTCTGTTCTGTATATATTTCCTATTCCAGCTATGACAGATTGATCCATCAAAAGCGTACTAATCTTAGCCTTACTTTTGTTAACCCGTCTGAAAAATTTTTCTGGTTCAGCATCTTTACGGAGTAAATCTGGTCCAATTCTCTCTTTGATTTTGGATACCCCATCTTTGTCTAGAATTTCACAAATTGTTGGCCCCTGAATATCAATAAAGTGAGTTTGCCCAACTAAACGCACCCGAATTTTTCCTTTTGCTGCATGTGCTGGTAACTTTTGACGTTTTATTCGTCCAAATAGACCCAAGTGAATATGTAATAATTGGGAGTTTTTAAACTCGTAGAGCAAGTGTTTGCCGTATGCTTCAACTGCAACACACTCTTGTTTATTAATTAATCTTGCCCCGTCACTAAATCGACCTTGAGGAGACGAAACATCAAGCTTATGTCCCACAAATAATTTTCTGTGATCACGTGCTGCATAATGAATTGTATGACCTTCAGGCATGCAACCAGAATTTCCCTTTTGTTGTTAATTAAAATCTCTAACCTATTTCGCAAATATTGCTAACGAGGGTAATAAAACCCATTAGAATATAAACAAAAGCACCACAGGAATCATCACATCAGTACAAATGATATTTGCAGGTTATAAATCAGGATCAAACCGCTTGTGGGAATTTGGACGCACACAAATTGAAAAAAACCTACTTCCACTATCAAACACTACTCATTTCTTTCTCCACTGCCAAGGCTTTTGGAACTTCCCAGACCACACCCCTCGCTTGAGTTTTTTTGGCCTGCTTCTCAGCAAGTATGTAATCTTTTGAGTAGCGCCTGTACGCCAGAGCCCAGCCTTGCCGAACCAACTCAGCATTTGAATTCATGGACCCATTATAGCAAGTAGCAATCAACTTTTTGTAACGATCATGTGTATCTCCCTCGCACCGAATGATACTAGACCCCACCAAGGCGCGTAGCGCATCTGTTGAGGCTTTTCCGCAACGGTATTTGCTGTTGTCCTCACGAAAACAGTCCTGATTGATCTCAGGCGCATCTATGCCGTGAAGCCTGATCTACATATCTTCGATCCAGATAGTATCACCATCAACGATACGCACCGTTCCCTTTAACGACTTGGTGAATTGCTTTTGGCTAACCCCTTTCGTATTAATGGATTCATTCCATGATACAAACTCTTGCCTAAATTGCTCTTCATCAAGGCAATGAAAACTTCTCTTTTTTTGTATTTTGGTGGCAGCCTATGGCTTCAAGCCTACCGCCATGGGCTAAGGTCTCATGTCCAAAAAATAGGCTAAGAATTGAAGCAAGAAACTTAAAATACCAGTTCATTATGCCCTATTAACTACTCCTAAAATGTACAAACAGGATCATAGGTCTCAACTAATCGGTTTGCGAACATTTTAACCTTTGGTTTCAACTGTTTCTGTCGTTATACAGCAAGTTCGATGTGCTTTGGCATTACAGCACCGAGCTTGAGCATTCTTAGGGTTGCCTTATTAATATCCCATAGCGGAAAGCCGGTTGGTGGCATGACTAAACCACTTCCAGGGTAGGGGCAATCAACACGGTTTGCAAAAACAACTGCTATTCGATTATCCTCCGCTCTCGGAATTACAATAAGCTCACGTTTTTAAGTACTATTCAACTTTCGTTGATCAACTATCATTTTCTTCAAGATATAAAAATGACCTAAATATATTTTCTCTACTCCTTCTAACTTTTTCGTATTAATATCAAAATAAAATCTCAACCACCATCCTAGAAATAACTATCTGGAGATTTAAATGGCTAAGGTTACCTTAAGCAAATCGATGAAGGACGACTCGGCATCTAACGAAAAGTCAAAAAAGCCTAGAAAAGATAGTTCGCTCTCGGCAGAAGAGGTGAGTCCTTCCACTAACCCAGCAGGTGATCCTATCTCGCACGGTAATCACTTATTTACCATAGGACAAGCGCATGAATTGTTCAAAGATGCTGGGATTAATCTTGATGACTGGGAAAATCCAAAACGCGAAGATTGGCGAAACCTTGCTGAATATCTGGCGGATAGATATCATCCAGATTTCAGAGGGTCTATTGGCATTAGACGCCACAGGCACGCAGCTTACTTAGCTATGCTATATGGCATAGTAAATTTCACTCTGGAGGATAAATGCCTGCCAAATAACAAAACTGCCTTAGAATATATCCATAACAACTTTCCTGAAGTTTTAACTGGCTTAAAGCCAGGTAATCACATGCGATCCTTATCCTCTCTTGAGACTGATCTAAAAAGAGCGCAAAAATATGTCAAAGAAGGCAAGATAAGAGTTTAGGGATGCAACTCTACTTTATTTCCTCAAATTCTTGATATTACCAAAGAAATTTTCATAACTTCTTACAAATATTGAAGAGTAAGGAGCAAAATAAAAGAGAAACTGCCTCCCGCCAAGGAAGAGGAAAATCACGATCTGGAAAATCTTATTTGTCAGTAGAGCTTTTTACTTGGACATGAAATAGCCACCCCGGAGGGTGGCTAAGTCATTGATATTATTGGTAGGCGCTACGGGATTCGAACCCATGACCGATCGCTTAAAAGGCGATTGCTCTACCAGCTGAGCTAAGCGCCCCGAGTAATATAATACATTAACATGGTACCTAAGCACCAGAATAGGTCAAATATATCATATATTATTTTATATATTAGAATATTATCTTAAAATTTATAAAATCATATATCTTAATAATAAAACCCTTAATAAGATGCCCGGAAAATACGGATCAAAGACTACGGGGTCAACATCTTTCATCATACTGAGTTCTTGTAAGCATAGAAAGCTCAGAGGTTGTTATCTCTTCTATTTTTCAAAGCGCTTAATTAGCTTTTGTTTCACACTAGATGATACAAAATGATCAACGTCGCCTCCCAAACGACCAATTTCTTTTACAAAACGTGATGCGATAAACTGATGTCTATCAGAAGCCATAAGAAAAACTGTTTCAATTTCAGAATTCAAACGTGAATTCATACCAGCCATCTGAAATTCGTATTCAAAGTCTGAAACAGCGCGTAATCCACGAATAATCACAGATGCTTGTACGTTCTCAGCAAAATCCATCAATAACGTTTTAAAGGGGCGAACTTCTACAAACCTATTAATTGTGTCATCCATATTTCTAACTTCTTCTTGAATTATCTCAAGCCGTTCATCAAGTGTAAATAAGGGGTCTTTGCCCGAGTGCTCAGCCACACAAACGATCAACGTATCTACAACCTTGGTTGCACGTTCGATAATATCTATGTGGCCATTAGTCAATGGATCAAAGGTACCTGGATAGATACCAACACGCTGTTTAGGCATAATCCATTCCTTTCCTTATTATCAAGTCACTTTACCGCTTGAAGAACGATCAGAGCCATTTTCATCTTTTACGCCCTCGTCTTCCTCTTCACTAAGGCGGCTGACTGAAACAACACGTTCACCCTCTGCAACCTTAAAAATTGTGACCCCGCGTGATGAGCGACCAACTATACTTATGCCTGCTACTGGACATCTTATTAATTGGCCACCGTCAGAAACCATAACCAGTTGATTATCAGTCTTTACCGGGAAAGATGCGACGACAGATGTTGAATGACCTTTTGAACGTTTCAAACCAATACTCGTAATACCCTTACCCCCACGATTTGAAATACGATATTCATAGGCTGATGAACGTTTTCCCATGCCATCTTCAGTAATTGTGAGAATGAATTCTTCAGTGTCAGCCATTTCAACAAATTTGTCAGTCTCTAAACGAGCGGCTCGGGTCTCATCTTCAATTTTATCATCAGGCCTTTCACTATAATCTCCATTAGCAAGCCTTTTACTCGCACTGGAAGCTTGCAAATACTCCTCACGCTCAGAAACCTCTGCCTTAACGTGGCTTAGAATAGACATGGAAATAATTCGATCATTTTCTTCTAGTCTCATGCCCCTTACTCCAGTTGACGAACGACTCGTAAAGACACGAACTGCATTGACAGGAAAGCGTATGCACTTACCACCACTTGATGAGAGCAGGACATCATCTGCCTCGGAACAAGCTTGGACGCTAATGAGTTGATCTCCCTCATTCAGTTTCATGGCAATTTTTCCATTAGCTTTCACGTTGGTGAAATCAGAGAGAGAATTTCTTCTAACACTACCTGACGCTGTAGCGAACATAACTGATAGATCACTCCACGATTCTTCACTTTCGGGAAGGGGCATTAGTGTTGTTATTGCTTCGCCTTTATCAAGAGGTAAAAGATTAATCATTGCCTTACCGAGCGATGTAGGCGAGCCTAGTGGGAGCTTATAGACCTTGAGTTTGTATACAATTCCTGTAGAGGAGAAAAATAATACTGGTGTATGAGTATTAACTACAAAAACTTGAGTAACAAAATCTTCATCCCTAGTGCTCATACCACTCCGACCCTTGCCACCACGTTTCTGAGCACGGTAAGTGGAGAGAGGCACACGCTTCATATAGCCAGTATTTGATACAGTAACTACCATGTCCTCACGCTGTATCAAATCCTCAATGTCATGTTCAAACTCGTTTTCTTGAATATCAGAACGCCGAGGTGTTGCGAATTGTGATCGCATTTCAAGAAGTTCTTTACGAAGCAATTCCAAGAGCTTCTTACGAGACGCAAGTAAGGCCAAATGACCTTCAATTTCATTTCCAAGATCACTTAAATTATCTCCGATCTTGTCTCTCTCAAGCGCAGTCAACCTATTCAAGCGTAACTCGAGTATTGCTTTAGCCTGTTCCTCAGACAGCTTATATTTGCCATTTATTACAGTCCTTCCCGGTTCATCCAGTAGCATAATCATGGGTTCCACATCCGCTGCG
>CACKCT010000034.1:0-12397 GCA_902598645.1 Rhodospirillaceae bacterium
TTTTTCACCCGTATCAGATATGACCGGGGGATGCTCAATATAGTAATCGAGCATTTCTGTGACTGAAATGATCCCGAAATCCCCAAGATCGATATCTGGAATTTCTTCAGCTTCAACACTCTCACTATTTGTTATTAATTTCTCTTTAGGAAGTACTGCATAAGGATATATGAAAGCTGCTATGCCTAAAGTTATGACTAGGGAGAGAGTGCAAAAGATGATACTAATACGATCCAAAAAAATTCTCCTCTAAAGTGAGTCCCGAAGAAAACCTACGTACATGGCCCCAAATGAAAGAACAAAAAAAATAACGTGCACTAAAGTTTCAAAGTCTATACTCATATATTATTCTCCTTTGTAATGGCGCACCAAGATGTTAACATCTAAAGCTTCCCCCGTTTCAGGATGCGTGACATAAGGTGTAAAAAAAGGCACACCGTCTTTACTCACACGCGTACTTTTGGGAGGAAAGGTATAAACGTAAAGTAAAACCAAAGTACTTAAAGTTGTTACCAAGAAGATGAAACTGCGCATTATTATTTTGTAAAACATTGATAACTTTTCTTTTCAATTTTTAATCACGTAAACTTCCCAATTACGAGCGACTTTAATAGTTTCCAAATGGGAAGAGTCTAGATCACTTAACATTGGAGGAATAGCTTCAACAGAAGAAGGATTATCAATCAGCACCTCGACAACATCCCCACTTGCACACTCTTTAAGAGCTTTTTTTGTCATTAATTGAGGGCGTGGGCAGGAGTCGCCAATGCAATCAATCATTTGTGCGATTTTATAAACCTTTCCATCGCTGAGCGTTACTTCACCATCCATTTTTTCTTTTTCTTCTTTTTTTGTCCCAGAGCCAAAAATTCCCATTAATTTCTCCCTCCATCAAAGCTATTGCAACGTTTTTATCTACTTTTAGAATTAGTTCTAATTATTACTTAGTAGCATTGGCAATATTATTTTGTTTTTTTTCTTTGCGAATAATTGCGCGGTAAATTGCAAATAAAACAAGCGTTTGCAGGAGTCCAAAGATGACAGCGGGCACACCATATTTATCCTGTAGCGTTCCAGCATTGCTGTACCCTAACTGCAAAGCCTCAAGGTTAGGCTCACCAGTCATGCTAGCGCCTGTTGGTGGCCAGTAATTGAATGACCAAATCAAAGAAAACAAAAACATACCAATAAAAGTAAAAAGCAAAGCCCATAAGGCACCAACATTTCCTTCGCCCGTTTTGACCCAGGTGGAAACTGTGCAGGCTCCAGCTAAAACCATACCAACACCAAATAAGAAAAGCCCTACAATCTGATTTAGACCAACATCAAACTTCATTGGGTTGCCTTCGCCTATAGTGATGAAAGTTGTAAATCCAATAGTTAAAATCATCATTGCCATCAACAATGCCTTAGTATTACGAAAAGTTTTAAATAACATGGCGTCACGCAAGGCTGCAGTATTACAAAAACGAGAACGCTGAACTAAAAGGCCAACGATAGAACCAAAAATGAATGCTACAAATATTTCGCCTATAACACTATCCAAAGTCTATTATCCCTCTAATATTTTTTTATAAACGAGTGACCCAACCCAAGCACCGGCGATAATGCCTGTCATAGATAAATAGCCACCAAGGTTCATTTCTGGCGTTAGACCAAAGAATGTCGAAACATTACATACGAATGCCAAACGTATCCCAACCCCCATTAGCAGGCCACCAATTGTGATCAAAACCCATTCCGAGAGACGGCGTGGAACACGAATAAAAAATTCTTTACTTAGAATAGCTCCAATAAATGCACCGAATAGCATTCCAAGGCTAATGTAAATTTTCCAGTAACCTGAGTCGGGAACAAATACCAATGACCAAAACGGAACACGATTAAGCTCATCTCCCATGAAAAACTGTGCGATAATGCCAGTCATCATTGTTTCACCACCTCCGACAGTCCACGCGCCAAGCAGTAAAAACATAAATATGTCGAGTACAGCAATAGCTGAGAGAGCGATGACTGGATCTAGAGACTTTTTGAAAAAATCCATTTTTTTATCCACACCAAAAGTGAAACACAAATATCGTAATGCATGAAATTGCGAAAAGGTGGTATTTATTGCTAACAAGCTATTTTTGAGATTGAATATTCTAATGCTTGTATTTTTTTGCTCTAATATGGCTTTTAAAAAATGTCTACAATGTCATTGTGAGAGAAACGTAAAAAGATAAGGTTTGAAGTTCATGTCTATTTTTATCGAAACAGATGATTTTCTTGAACACATGTTTACTGCCTGCACTACTGATCAGATTAATGAATTTATTCCGCAGAAAAAGGGTTTTCGCATTCACGGTCACAGTACAACTATACGTCTTGAGCAGGCTTTTTGGAATGTTCTAGAATGGATGGCTGAAAACCGAGACGTAACTCTAGCCGCTCTGATAGAAAATATTCATGACCAGTGCTTAGTTGCCAATGACAAGAATCTGGCATCATGTCTGAGAGTAATTTGTCTCAAATACATTAATGTCTATTCTGACTAAATGTCTGCAGATCCTTTAAGGACTTAGAGGGAAACATTCTCCATCCTCATACTAATGCATCCACCAAAATTACTGTGTTGTGCAATCAATTGGTGTCAATAGTGGTGACATGAGAGAATTTAAAATATTGCAACGTACTGTATTTGTTGAATTATTTTTGAAAAATTGGCGGAGAGAGAGGGATTCGAACCCTCGGTACGTATACACGCACAACGGTTTTCGAGACCGCCCCATTCAACCACTCTGGCACCTCTCCGTATTCGTATTTTAGAGCCCTTAGATACAGGATGAAACAAACTTATTCGTTCTGAAAATTTGTTTAAAAATTTTTGGCTTTAGGACAATTTTGTGCAAAAAACCCCTGGTATTTCTTTTCTCTTTAACTTTGATGCCCAAGTTTTTTACCGAGACCAAAAGGCTATAGATTTTGTGTTTTTTACTAACTCTAAAAATTCTTTAGCACCAAATACCACGAGAATCGATAATTAGCTTATTTTTAAGTTGTACAGGATCTAGTTCTCTAAACTCTTGATGATCAACTAATAAAACTATAACTTCGGATTTTTTTAAGCTCTCTTCCAGGCTACATAATGTGATGCCATTTGTGTTAGAGAGAGTGTCTGGTAATTTTTTTAAATTTGGTTCAACAACAAGCACTTCACCGTCGAGACGTTCTCTAAGGTTAGCAGTAATGTAAACTGCAGGACTTTCACGAAAGTCATCTATGTCAGCCTTATATGCAAGTCCAAGGCAAGCAACTGTTCGTGCACCTTTTTGACTTGCAGCTACTAGTGTCTTTTCGATTATAAACTCGGGTTTACCGTCATTAACTTTGCGCGCACTTTGAATTAGTGGAGTATTATTGGGAGCACTATCAACAATAAACCAAGGATCAACAGCAATACAATGGCCACCAACGCCCGGACCTGGCTGTAAAATATTTACTCTAGGATGGTGATTAGCAAGTTCAATTGCTTGCCAAACGTTGATGTCTATTTTATCTGCAACAATAGAAAGTTCATTCGCAAAAGCGATATTTACGTCCCGGTAGGCATTCTCCGAGAGTTTAACAAATTCCGCAGTAGCTGCAGTTGTTAGTAGGCATTCGCCTTTGATAACAGATTTGTACAATTGTTTTGCTCGCATAGCACAATTAGGGGAAATTCCACCAATGACTCTATCATTATTAACTATTTCATTAAGCACATTGCCGGGGAGCACTCTCTCGGGGCTATGAGCAACTTGAATATCAGCATTCTCACCTCCTATGTTAGGGAGAGAAAGGTCTTTGCGTTCTTCTGCAAGCCATTGGCATATTTTTTCTGTTGTGCCAATTGGACTTGTTGACTCCAAGATCACTAGTGCGCCTTTTTCAAGTACCGGGGCAATAGACCGCACTGCAGACTCGATGAAAGTAAGATCTGGTTTATTAGTTTGCTTAAAGGGTGTCGGTACAGCAATAATGAAGGCGTCCGAAACTTCGGGTTGTGAATTAGCAGAGAGCTTTCCCAAATTGACAGCCTCGTTTACTAACGAATCTAAACCAGGTTCAATAATGTGTATTTTGCCCTGATTTATGGTTTCAACGGTTTTTGTATTAGTATCTACTCCAAAAACTTGGATTCCACGCGATGCAAAAATCGCCGCTGTTGGTAGTCCAACGTAACCTAGGCCTAGCACACAAATTTTTTTGAATTCAGTCATCTTTTACTTAATACATCCACTATTCGTTTACTTGCCTTGCCATCTCCGTAAGGATTATTTGCTTTGCTCATCAAGGTGTAGGACCTCTTGTCGTCGAGCAATTTTATGCATTCCTGAATGATAATATTACCTTTTGTGCCGACTAACTTAACAGTTCCAGCCTCAATTGCCTCTGGCCTCTCGGAGACATCACGCAAGACGAGAACAGGTTTGCCGAGGGATGGGGCTTCTTCTTGAATTCCTCCAGAGTCCGTGATTACGATGTAGCTACGATTTAATAGATATATAAAAGGAAGGTAGTCTAACGGCTCAATAAGAAAAACATTCTTTTCACTTACTAAAATCCGATTTACGGGCTCGCACACGTTTGGATTCAGGTGAACAGGATAGAGAATTTGGACGTCCTTTCGCTTTGCAATTTGTGCGAGTGCATGGCAAATATTTTCAAAGCCTTGACCAAAATTTTCTCTTCTGTGGCCAGTAACCAGAATCAGTTTACGAGATTGGTCCAAGTACGAAAACATTTTGGCTAAATTATTTTGAAGAGAAGGGTCTTCTTTTATGCGTCTTGAGACTTCAAAAAGAGAGTCAATTACAGTATTTCCGGTAATGTAAATATTTTTTTGGGAACAACCCTCCTTTAAAAGATTTTCTGCTGCTTTTTCCGTTGGGGCGAAATAGATATCTGCAATATTATCACATAACCGACGATTCATTTCTTCTGGCCAAGGAGCCATTACGTTCCCGGTACGCAACCCAGCCTCTACGTGGCCAACTGGGATCTTGCGATAAAAGGCTGCTAGTGCAGCCGCAAAGGTTGTTGTTGTGTCTCCGTGAACTAGAATTCGATCTGGCTGGTATTGGTCAAGCACATTTCCAAGTCCTGTAAGCACAGCATTTGTTATATGTGTGAGGTTTTGATTCTGGCGCATGATGTTGAGATCGAATTTTGGTGTAATTTCAAATAAGTTTAATACTTGGTCAAGCATAGCCCTGTGCTGAGCCGTAACACACAGTTCGCTCTGGATGCCCGGCGCAACTTTAAGGGCCTTCACCACAGGAGCCATTTTGATGGCTTCAGGGCGTGTGCCAAATACACAAAGAATCTTCATACGCTTGGATATCGTTATACACACTTTTCTGCAAGTGTTGTGAGAAACTTAAACCAATAGTTCTTTCTCTAGGTTGTTTTTTTACCTATTATACGTTTTATGGAATTTATTAGGTCTAAATTAGAGATTCTTTCCAAACTATTAATTTCATTAGTTATTTTTTCATCTAGTGGGTGGGCTTGGTCAACAGACCTAGTCGCTCATAAGGCCTTTTATTCGATAAGGCTCGGTACAGTAAGCGAGGGTAGTGATTTTATCGATGCAAAAGGTAACGTAAGTCAGGTGATCAAGCTTACTTGTAATGGATGGACTTTGTCACAAAAATTACATTTGAGCCTTACCACTTCTGATGGGGATGAAGTCGTTCAGAATTTGCGCTTTACAGGTTGGGAGTCTGCTGATGGCAGTCGCTACAATTTTTTTGCTTCAAATATTATTGATGGTATCCGTGAAGATTATCGTGGATTTGCGTTGCAAGGTCTGAACAATAGTTCAGGAAGTGCCAGTTATCGCATTCCAAAAGACGTTAAAGTTTCTTTGCCGAAGGGCACCTTTTTCCCACTTAGCCACACAAAATGGTTAATTAGACGTGCTAAGTCTGGTGTACGTCATGTGTCTAATACTTTTTTTGATGGTACTCACTTGAGTGCGCAGAGAGTTTCAGCATTCATAGGCAAACAAAAGCTCTATGGCCAGCATATTACTAAAGATCAAGGAACTTTACTTGGTCCTCTATCCCAACGTCCTGGTTGGAAAATTCGAATGGGCTTTTATAATCTTGGGTTTAAGGATTACGCTCCTATTTATGAGTTGGAGATTTTACAATTAGATAATGGGGTCACGCCGTTTCTAATCCTAGATTACCAAGATTTCTCTCTTGTTTTTACCCAAGAACGCCTGTACGAGATTCCAAATCCCGATTGCTAGCGTTTAAAAAGAGTTTTCTTTGGTTTGCTTGCGAAGTTAAAAGTACAAGATAATTTGTAGATTTAAAGTTCTACGTTATAGTCAAACTTACGAGAGTGCTTTTATTTGACTCAAGAATATGTGAAATTCAATTATCGTTCTCGGGCCAACGCAACCATTTCCTTTAATTCTTCAAGGCTTAGTGCACCAGGGGATAGTTGATCGCCTACGATGAAGGCTGGAGTGCCACTAATGCTCAGACGTTCCGACAATTGCATATTCATATTTAATTCTTCAATAACTGATTTGTTATTTATGTTTTTGCCTAAAGCTTTGGTGTCAAGAGCAAGGTCACTCGCGATTTTTAGGACCTTTTCTTTGTTCAACTTTCCTCGTGATGTCATTAATGCGGCGTGAAAAGATATATATTTCTCTGGATTAGTATTCCAGACAGCCAGAGCAGCTTGGGACGCAAATACTGAGTCTGGGCCTAAAATTGGAAGTTCTTTTAGTACATAGCGGATATTCCCATCTTTCTTAAGCAATTCTTGGATGGCAGGGAAAACTCGTTTGCAATAGCCGCAGCGGTAATCAAAAAATTCAACAATGGTGATATCTCCATTTGGATTTCCGACTACTGGGGAACCTGGGTTTTGGTTGAGTTTAGTATTGAGACTTGCTAGCTCTTTTTTTATTTTTTTTTGTTTCTCTGCCTCTAATTTGATTTGGTAGGATTGGATAGCGCGCATAATAACTTCGGGGTTTTTCATTATGAATTCTTGAACGACAGATTCTACTTCCTTCCTTTCTGTATCGTTCATGGTTTTTTTTGCAAACGAAATAGGAATATTAAGAAATGTTATTATTGCAATAAGACAGGCACTAAAAAAAGTCTTTGAAAGCATGTTTTTATCCTTGGTTTTAAACAAATATATTGAGCAGACCACACAATGCGACAGCTGTTTGGGTAAGGCAAGACCTCGATGGGGGTTAACGTGAAAGTTTTATACTTGAAAACTGTATAGGGGCTGGAAGACGCTCGGCAACTGCTGAAACGCCAATGAAAACAATCCGTATACTGGCTATGTTGTCTTCTGGCCATATTTTGCTGTAAAGGGTAGATACGTCGATCGTCTCCAGCCACCATAATCCGGTATTTTCACGACCACCTCTAACAGTATAGCTTTGAGATAATTTAGTTCTGTTTTGAGGTGGGTTCAATGTGCCACGCTGTAGTGCAGACTCTCCCCAAGTTAATTTTATTGCTCTATCGTGCTCGGGAAGGGTGTTTCCAAACCAATTAAATGATCGACTGCTTTGGTTATGACTTCTGGAATCACCTCCACGAAAACCAACTACAATGCTTAAGGGATGGTAGCCTTGTATCGACGACTGTTCAACAAACCACGACCAACTTAGAAAAGGGGTTGCTAGCATCATAGCGTTGATACGACGAGCAATTGTAAATGTATTTTTGGCATTAGTGATTTTTAGGGCAGATTTATCGTTTTTGGTTACAATTTGGAGTTGGTTTTTATTTAAGCTACCTTCCTTTTCAATAATCCAGTCTTTAGGGAGGTTTTCAAGGGAAAAATCCGGAGATGGTCCCAGAACTGATAACAAACCTTCAGGTGTGATATCTGCTTCCTTGACTGCACAACCATTAAGAACAACCGATAATACACCTGCCAGGAAAGCTTGCTGTTGAAGTATTGTTGGAATCTTCATTTTTGTTTGTTATTTTTCATAGTCTGCAAAATATCCATTGCATGCAACCAATCTGGTGTGCCTTTCTTGAATGTTGCGGCAGCGCGTTTAGCGTGGAGAAGAGCGTTTTTTGGGTCTCTGTTCAGTAGTGCCTCCTCTGCCAATGCCAAAGAGCTTTTTCCAAAATTACCAGCTTTGCCATAAGCAGTTCCTAAGAGTCGCCAAGTAAATGTGTCAGTCTTGTCTGCATTGAGGGCGATGTTGAGATTTTTTATTGCCTTTTGAAGTAGTGCAGGGTCATTGGTTTCGATTTGGACACGGCCAAGTGCGCGATGTAAAAGATGAGATTCTTGGCTAAGTAGTACTGCTTTTTCATAGTGGGGTAGAGCTCCAACAATATTACCATTCTCAAACAATATTTGGCCTTTCAATTCTTGAAAATAGGGATCAGTTGGATGCTCTTTGATCAGTCCATTAATAAGTGGTAGGGACCGTGTTAGTTTGGGTATTCTATAGTATGCGATTGCGCGTGCATATCGAGCCTCAACTCGTTTGTCATCCTCTTTGTAGTTAAGTAGTGTACGACTTGGCGGATCAATAAATGCCTTAAGTTTTGCTTTCATGCGGGCATGACTTTGGACAAAAGCAGGTGGATCAGGTTTATTTGTGAACTTTGAGCGCGCCATAAAAGAGCGTACGTTGCTAATTCTCTCGCGAGTTAACGGATGTGACCGATAATAAGGATCTTGTCTTTGAGCACTCAATAACTCTTGGTCACCAAGTATTTTGAAGAAGCTTAGCATGCCTGCGGCTGACTGCTCAGTCTGCTCCAGAAAGCGCAAGGCTGCAGCATCTGCAGAGCCTTCTTGTGTGCGGCTGTATTGTAGATAATTACGTGTGCTAATTCCCTTACCTCCTGCAGTGATGGCAGAACCAATCCTGCTGTACCCACTCATTGACGCTAAGCCACCCAGAATAGTGGCCAGAATACTTGTTGCGGAGCTATTCTTCATTGCATCACGTATGCCTGAGAGATGACCTCCAGCAATGTGGCCAGTTTCGTGTGCTATGACGCTAATTATTTGCCCGGGAGTTTCACTCCTAATCAATAGCCCCGTGTTGAGGAAAAGCTTTTGTCCACCTGCTACAAAGGCATTCAGGGACTTATCATTCACAAGGTAGATATTAATTGCAGATGGCTCCAAACCTGCAACTTCGAAAATTGGCGTAGCATAGGCACGGAGGATGTGTTCTATTTCAGCATCTCGAATAAATGATATTTTCTTGGCTTCTACTTTTACTGATACTAATGATAGTAATATAGATACAAGAATTATTAACCAATTTATAGTGCATGGCTTTGGTATGAATTTTAATAAACCTTTTATAAGTTTCATAATTAGTGAAATTAATACTCGTATGCTTTGCAGTCAATTTACTCGTTTGGTGTCACTGTTATTAGTTATAACATTTTCTTTAACATCTTGCGGGGCGCTAACAAAGATAGGGGATGACTTTTCTGAACTTTCTGAGGGCCTTAGAAATTATAATGAAGATCAAAATATTGGATTCTTAGGTGGGTTGGCAACAGATGAGCCACTTGCGACTCTTGCAGGTCGAGATGCCCTTGAATCTGGTGGTAATGCGGTTGATGCCGCTATAGCAGTTTATTTTAATCTTGCTGTGACTTTGCCATCTGTGGCTGGCCTCGGTGGTGGAGGAGTTTGTCTTGTTCATGATGCACAAACGAATGTGACTAGGGCGCTTGATTTCCTTGCAAAAATACCAGACAGGTCAAATATACCTGTGAGGCGTGCAAATGCGGTACCAGGAAATGTGGCTGGGTTTTATGCTTTACATGCCCGTTATGGAAGACTGCCATGGGCGCAACTAGTTGCACCAGCAGAGGGGCTGGCTCGTTTTGGTTCCAATGTATCACGTGCTTTTTCAAACCACTTAAAAGAAAGTCGCGCCGTCCTGCTCTCGGAACCGGTAATGAATGACTTTTTTAGTCAGGATGTAGGCAGACAGCTTGAAGAGGGGGATAAGTGGCTACAACCGGATTTAGCCAATATCATTGGAAAAATACGAAAAGAAGGTTCGGCGGCGTTGTACAGAGGATCTGGTGCCCAAGATTTTGCAGATGCTGTTGTTGCAGGTGGTGGGGGACTTAGTATCACCGACATGATAAAATATAGACCTGTGTGGCGAAATCCCATTGAGGTCCCCATGGGATATATTTCTATTCATTTCGCACCCCCACCCGCTGCTGGTGGTGCAGTTGCGGCCCAAATATCAGCCATGCTACTTGAAGGACAACGCTATTTAACCACAAGTCCAGAGGATCAAGCACATCTGTTTATTGAAGTCCTAACTAGGGCATATGCTGATCGAAGTATTTGGATGGAGCCTTATGGTACCAGTAAAATTGCTTCTCATGAATTAGTTTCAAAACCTAGGATAGGTCAGCTTATGAACAATTACCGTACTGAGTCCCATGTTTTACCTGCATTTCAGGACACTACTCCCGCCAGGAATTCTGATGATGCATCAGCGACAAGTTTTGCAGTAATGGATGAAGATGGATCAGCAGTTGCTTGTGCGCTAAGCATGAACAGCTTGTTTGGTAATAGATTAATTGCCAAAAACATGGGTATTTTGATGGCTTCAGTGCCAAATGGCCAGCACGGATCATTATCCTTAGGCCCCATGCTCGCAATTGACGCCTCCACCAATAATTTTTTCTTTGCTGGGGCAGCCTCAGGGGGGGTTGCTGCGCCTACGGCTTTGATGTCCGTTGCTCTATCCAACGTCATGAATGTAGAGAGTCTGAAGGAGTCTTTGCGAGCCAAGCGTTTGCATCATAGTGGCAGTCCGGATGTTGTATACTATGAACAGGATTACAGCGAGCTTGTCATTCAAAATTTAATTAAAAAAGGTCACAAGGTTATGGAAACACCAGCCTTGGGGCTGGTTAATACAGTCGGATGTTTGCAAGGCTTAACAAATGATGCAAATAGCTGTGAGGTAGCTTCGGATCCAAGGGGGTTTGGTCTAGCCCTAAAGGTTCATGAATAGGCCTGAAATAATGAAACTCAAAGTTGCTAAGCGCGGTTTAATATCTCCCTTTATTGTAATGGATATGATGCGCGCTGCTTCAGTTTGTGAGTCCAAAGGAGATAAAATCATTCATATGGAGGTTGGCCAGCCTTCTACATCAGCACCACCACCGGTTCTCCATGCTGCACATGCGGCGCTTGATAGTAACCATTTAGGCTATACCATGGCTTTAGGTAGTGAACCGTTGCGTGAGCGAATATCACAATATTACAAGGACTGTTACAGTCTGGCTGTTCCATCTCAAAGAATTGTAATTACTACGGGATCTTCTGGCGGTTTCATTCTTGCTTTCTTGAGTTCGTTTGATGCAGGTGACAGAGTTGGTCTGGTCTACCCAGGATATCCAGCGTATCGAAATATCTTGAAAGCTTTGGATGTTGAACCTGTTGGAATTCCAGTTGACATGAGAAGTAATTTTCAACCAACGCCAAAGATACTAGAAGGCATAGATGGCGGACTCAATGGCTTGATTCTGGCCAGCCCCTCCAATCCTACTGGAACCATGGTTCTGCGAAATGAGATGAGGGCTCTTGTTCAATATTGCAAAGAACAGGGTATTCGTTTGGTCTCTGATGAGATTTATCATGGTATTACTTATGAGAATCCAGCATGCTCAGCACTAGAATTTAGTGATGACGTAATCATCGTTAATAGTTTTTCTAAGTATTTTTCCATGACTGGCTGGCGTTTGGGTTGGATGGTGGTACCGGAACCCTTACTAAGGCCTATAGAATGTTTATCACAAAATTTATTTATTTCTCCACCAACACTCTCTCAGATAGCGGGAATGGCTGCTTTTGATAGTTTGAATTATCTTGATAGCCATGTGGCTAAGTATAGGGCAAATCGGGATTTGTTAATTGATCTGTTACCAAAGGCCGGGTTCAAAACGCTTTCACGCTCAGATGGGGCTTTTTATTTGTATGCTGATGTCTCACACATAACAAACGACAGCAAAGGATTCTGTCATCGCTGCTTAGAGGAAACTGGTGTCGCTATTACGCCTGGTATTGATTTTGACCCAGAGAAGGGCAATCAGTTCGTCCGATTTTCCTTTGCGGGCCCGTCGGAAGACATGGAGATTGCGGCCAGACGTTTGATTGAATGGAAATATTAAATTTACTACTTGCCTGATCGCCACCAGCCTTTTTTAGGACTCCTTTTTGTCTCTTCACTCTCTTCTCCAATATTTATTACTTTAGTTTTAGTCGCTTCATTAGCACTAACACCATAAGAGTTTGATGGTTCTTCCAGAGGTTTGCTGACTGTTGATGCCTCATCTTTTTTTTCAGATGTTTGAGCTGTTGCACC